>JAFRRR010000001.1 GCA_017428035.1 Bacteroidales bacterium
CGGCGCGGCAATGCAGATGCCTATGATAGGGATGTTTATGCGGGCGTATTTGTTGGTCTTGCTCCAGCGGTCGGCAATCCAGCCGCCCAGCAGAAGTCCCACTATCTGCCAGGGATTAAGGAACAGGGTGGCCAGCATACCCGCCTTGGTCTCGGGCAGGCCAAACGCCTCGTTGTAGTACGTCGGCAGCCAGCTCCCCTCCACCTGGGCCAGGATGCCCACGATGCCCCAGAAGATAGAGAGGTAAATAAAGGAGGGGTTGGTGAACAGGTGCTTGAAGGCCTCGCCAAAAGAGGGTTTCTTCTCGGCCGGCTCTTCCACGACCTTTACCGGCTTGGGATCCTTGGGGGCCTCTTTCAGGGCGAAGAATGCAAATACGGTATACGCAACGCCCACGATTCCGAAAAGGGAGAAGGCATAGCTCCAGTCCTGATGGACGGTGGCCAGATGCGACCCCAGAAAGCCCAGGCTGCCGCCCAGCACCAGACCCGACATATGGAATCCGGTGGCACGGCTCTGCGTACGGCCCTTATGGTAATCCATAATCAGCGCCAGTGCGGCGGGAAGATAGCACGCCTCGCTTATTCCCAGGGCGATGCGGCAGGCCAGCAGCTGCTCGTAGGTGACCACCCGCGACGTGAGCCACGTGATCACCGACCAAGACAGAAGGCTTATGATTATCACCCTCACCCTGCTGAACTTGTCGGCCAGAAAGCCGGCAATGGGATTGGTGAATCCGTAGGCCCACAAAAGGGATGAAAACAACATCCCGTACTGCTGGTCGGTCATAGGTATTGCCGCCCTTATAGAGAGTCGCATTGTGGCGACCATAGAGCGGTCCAACTGGTTTAATGCTGCGGCGATAAAGAGAACAGCAACTACGAACCAGGCATATCCGGTGGGTTTTTGCTGTGTAGTGGGGTTGGTATTCTCCATTAAAAAGAGTCGGAATCAGACGTTTTTGCTGATTCCGGCTCCAAAGATAATCAAAATCCAGCTTTATTATAACTTGTAACTTAATTTAACCATTCCGTTTGCGAGGGCTGCGGGGAAAAAGCCGCACTCGTCCCATTCGTAGTCATACCACGCATCTGCTACATACTTGGCATTGAGCAGGTTATTGGCGTAAGCGGCAATGCTGAAACGGCCAAAATCATAGCTTACGGCAAGGTTCATCACGTTGTATGCCGGCAGTTTGTGGTCGGGGTTGGAGCTGTTGTCAAAATACTGGCTGCCGACCACTTTGTCGGTGAGTGTGACATTCAGCCGGGGGATTATGTCCCACGAAGCGGAGAAAGCGCCGACATAGCCTGGAGAGAGCATCAGGTCGGTGAGGCTGCCGTCTTCGTGAACAATCTTATTGAGGCTGAAGGTGGAATTTGCGTCAAAGCGGAGGTTTTTCAGGGCCTGCCAGCCGGCACTGAGTTCCACGCCGCGGCGGTAGCTGCGGTCCACATTGTCCTTGATCTTATAACCGCTCTGGGAAATCTTGCCGGTGGCCACCAGCTGGTTTTTATATTCCATCAGATAGACATTCGCGGCCAGGGCCAGCCTGCCGGAGGTATATCTGTAGCCGAACTCATAGTCAAAGAGATGCTCCGGGAGCACCTCGCCGCCGTTGGTTATGGCGTCCTTGAGGTCGCTGCGGCAGGGCTCCTTGCCGGCCACGGCAGCCGTCGCATAGAGATTGCTCCTGGGAGTAATCTGCCAAGTGGCACCCGCCTTGGCGTTTATGAAATCGTATTTGTAGCGTGAATCCAGCGGAATGTAGTCATCGTCTTGACCGCTTATCTTATAATCGATAAAGCGCCACTGGACATCGCCGTAGAGGTTAAGACTGCCGTCCAGCAGGTACACCGCCTCCTTGAGATATGCCGACCAGTCCTTCTTGAGGCCGTTGTTGTCGTAGTAATGGCGCTTGGTATCGACATCGGGCATCGCCTCAACCCATTTCAATGTGCCGAAATGGTCGCCATTGTAAAGGGAATAGTTCACTCCCGCCTGAATCAGGCCGCGCCAGGTCTCGTATTTGACATTCACATTGCCGGCATAGAAGTCATTGTCCATCTTTTTCATACGCACCAGATTGCTCTTGGTGTCGGAGTCATAGCCATACTTCTTGAGCTTGGCGCTCTCTTTGAACTGCTCGTACCAGCCGCCACCCTTGGTATAATTCAGGGTGGCGCTGCCGTACAGATTCTCTGCCAGCTGCACAGAGTAGATTCCCTGAACTATATGCTGCATATAATTGTCGGTCTCGTTGTCGTAGTAGGCCAGATTGCCATCGGGGCCGGTGTACTCGCCGGCAGAGTTGTAGCGGCGGTCGGCCTCCATCTGCTCTTTGCTGATGCCGTTCCAGGTGATACCGGTCCTCTGCCGACCGTGGATATAAATCACCTTGGCGACGCTGCCCTTGCCGTACCAGCTGCCCACGACATTCACCGAGTGAAGGCGGGCGAAGGCATTGCGGATATAGCCCTCGGTGCGGTTGTAGTTATACCCGACGTCCAGGCTGAAGCCGTGACGGGAGCGGCCGGTGCCGGCGCGGACACCAGCCATAGCAGTCCAGTAAGAGCCGCCGGCCAGGTCAATCTCGGCATACGGCTTTGTCTGGGGAATGGCCGTCTGGAGGTTCAGGCTGCTGCCAAAGGCCCCCACCCCGTTGGTGGAACTGCCCACGCCGCGCTGCAGCTGGGCAGAATTCAGCATTGTGGAAAGGGCGGGCAGATTGACCCAGAACACCTCCTGCGACTCGGCGTCATTGTAGGTGATGCCGTTCAGGGTGACATTCATTCGGGTGGGGTCGCTGCCGCGGACACGGATCTTGGAATAGCCAAGGCCGGTGCCGCCCTCGTTCATAGCCACCACCGAAGGCTGAAGATTAAGCATCATTGGCAGCGAAGAGGTAGGATTCTGAAGGGCAATCTGACGTTTGTCCAGCTCGCTGTAGGCCACCGGACTCTTGGCATTGACCCTGCTGGCCGACACCACGATGCTGTCCAGCGCGGACATCAACTGGTCGTCTTCTACAGAAAAAATAGCGGAATTGTCAACATTCTGCGCCATCAGGCCGGCGCACAGCGGCAGAAAAGCCGCAACAGCCATCAATAGTTTTTTCATAATGTTTCCTTTACGCGGGTCCTAACCCGATCAAGTTCAGTGGGTATGTTCTCAGCTTCGCGCCTTGGGTAGCCGTGGTCTACTGTGACCCTCCGGCTCCCGGGTGCGCGACGCACCCCATTTGCGGTGGCAAATATATAGTTTTTTCCGGCAATGCGGATGGTTACCGGTATAAAACTATGTGATTTCCGAGGCGGTTGGACATAAAGCGGGCAAATTCGGCTCTGGACGGGAACTGAAAGCGGATCTGGGTGCGGCAGCGCTCGGGGATGCGGGTGTTGCACACAATGCTGCCCTCTGCCTGAAAGACCTTGTCGAGCAGCGGCCCTCCGATTTTCAGAATCTTGCAGGGGCCCTCTGCCAGGATGCCGGCAATGCCTATCCCGATGCCCGATTCGAAATGACTGGGTAGAGTGTAGCTGCTGGTCATCGATATGGGAATGGTGCAGTGGGCAAAGTCCACCGTGGCATCGGCGGGATTGCTGGACGACGGGTTAGCCATAAACGCGGGACGGCCGGTGAGCGCGTGGGCCACTATCAGGGACCACAGCGACGGGATGTCCCCCTCGCAGCCGGAGATGATGCCCTCGTCGCTCAGGCGGGCCAGCGCCAGGCAGCTGGTGGTGCGGCAGCTGTCCAGCAGGTCGAAACACTTGACAGTTAGGGCGGTAAGCCGATATTTGCCACATATTGCCTTCAGCGCCCGATACATCCTTTCGGCATCGGCAAGGGCCTCGCGGCTATAGGTAGCTGCGGTGTCCTGCCCCGGCTCGAGGGCCGTGGCACGATATTCTTCTTCCAGCTCCCGGATATTGATGTCGATAAACTCCGCTCCAAAGCGCGCCGCAACAGCTGCCTGGTCAATACCAGAATATATCAACCACGACGACGCCCCGCCGATGAGTCCGATACGGCTCTTGGCCAGGGCCTCCATCACCGCCGGGCAGTCGTATGGAGATGCAAATGCCGGCGCATCGGCGCTATCGGGAATTTGCCCGGAGAGAGAGGAACCGCCCTCCAGCGGCAGGTTTATCAGCTTGTGCTCCACCCCTTTCTGCTGCAGGAAAGAAACTATCTCAAATGCCGCCGCCAGGCTGTTGTGATAGCCGTCGGAAAGCAGCACGACGGGCCTTGGCAGTTTGTCCCATATGCGGGTAAACAACTCTTCAGTGCCGCCGGTAGCTATGAAGCACACAGGATTCGCCACTGTGGACAGGTCGGCATCGCAGTTATACAGGGTAATATCCTCTCCCGCAAACGAGCGCAGCGCCTCTTCGCGCCGCCCCAGAACGCTGTCCACGTCGTGCAGAGCCGATGCAAAAACAATTATGTTCATATCTTGATTTGAGATTTATATCTTACTGACAGATAAATGGTTCTGACGGCCAGATGCACAAAGTAGGCCGCCATCAGAATATGGATGGCCGTCTCTTGAGAGACATTCCGCCCGGCAATCAGCAGCCCCAGGAACCAGGCGGCAAAAAAGCCCAGGGCACAGAGCACCGAAGCGTTCCGCATATCGGCAGAGGCGGTCGCGCCTATAAAGATGCCGTCCCATATGAACGCAGGGCACCCGATAAGCGGCATAGCCAGCAGCCAGGGAAGGAACTGGGCCCCGGCGGCCACCACCGATTCGTCATTGGTCATCAGACGGAAAATGGGAGTGCCGGCAAAGGCATAAACGGCCAAAAACAGCACAACCACAACCGCGCTCCAGGCAAAGACCCCGCGCACGGTGCTGCGAAGCCCATCCTGGTTGCGCTCGCCTATAAACCGCCCCGTGAGCGCCTCGCCAGCAAAGGCAAAGCCGTCTGTAAAGTAAGAGAATATCATCAGCAGCTTCATAATTATGGAGCTGACGGCCAGCATCATATCGCCGTAGCGGGCAGAGATCACAGTGAATCCAATGTACACCGCAATAAGCCCCAGCGAACGCACGAACAAGTCGCTGTTCATAGCAAAGAAGGGACGCAGCGAGCCGCGGAAAGTATCCTGAAGCCGGTAACCCCTGAACACGTGCCGATACCGCAGCCGCAGCACCAGCAACGCAAAAAGAAAACCCGTCCACTGGGCCACAACTGTACCCACAGCCACGCCGCGGAACCCCAGATGCGGGAATATCCACAGCCCGTAGCCCAGCAGAATGCTGGTGGCGATGTTCACCCCGTTGACAATAATGTCGGCAGCCATAGGATGCACAGTGTCCTGCATCCCTATGAACCATCCCTTGAGTGCAAACAGACTCAGAGTGGCGGGCGCGGCCCAGATGCGGATATAGAAATACTGCCGGGCCAGCGTCCGGACCTCAGGTGAGCATTTGATGAACAGGAAAGCGGCGTTGAAGATGACCCACTGGATCAATATCAGCAGCAGCCCGGCGGCCAGGGCTATGCCCAGCGACCTGGCCAGCGCCATTGCCTGACCCTCGCGGTCGCCGCGGCCAAATGCCTGGGCCGTGACGCCTCCGGTACCGGCCCTGAGAAAGCCGAAGCACCAGTAGACCAAGTCGAAGATGGTGGTGCCTATGGCGATGCCGCCCAGCAGCGTAGCAGCCGCAAAGCCCCCTTCGCCGTCCAGATGCCCCACCACCGCCAGGTCCACCATACCCACCAGGGGGATGGTGATGTTGGCCAGGATGCTGGGCACCGCCAGCCGGAGTATCTCCTTATTGAGCTTCATCGGACGTCAAAGTTAACAAGAATACCCGGAGAATGCTATCTTTGTGGAAAAGGAAAAACTATGGCAGACAATTATCTGGAGAGACGGCAGCAGGAACTGCAGGAAAAGCGGCCCGTGATAAAGCGCAGCGCCCATTCGCTGGACTCGCTGCTGAAGAAAAACCGCAGCTACAGGGGCTTTGACCAGCGGCACGAAGTTTCTGAAGACGAACTGAAGCAGATTGTGGCAGTCTCTACCCTCGTGGCCAGCGGTATGAACAGGCAGCGCCTGCGCTACCGGTTGGTGACCAAACCCGACGCCGGCAAAGTGCTCCCGCACATCACTCTTGGCGCCGCCCTGCCCGAAGAGCATCTCCCCCACCCGGGCAGCGAACCGCAGGCATTCATAGTGGTCTGCGCCACCGAAAAGGAAAACAAAGTGATTGATATCGACTTGGGCATTGCCGCGCAAAGTATGCTGCTGAAGGCTGTAGAGATGGGCCTGGGCGGCATCTTTATACTTAATTTCCGCGCCGCGGCCGTGCAGCAGGCGCTGAATCTGCCTTCGGAGCCGATAGCGATAATTGCGATAGGCAAACCTGCCGAAAAGATATTCCTCGTCCCCGTACACACGGGCAGCGACCTGAACTACTACCGCAAAGACGGCATCCACTATGTACCCAAACTGAGTATAGAAGATCTGATTATTTGATTTTCAGGACCATCATCCCGCCCATAGGAATTTCAAGATAGTTTTCTCCCGGCTCGAGCAATGTAAAATCAGCCTCAGAGTCAATGCAATAGACCGGCTCATTGAGGGCGAGTCTGACCTGCTGTACCCCACTCCAGTAATTGTTCACCAGGGCGATATACCTGTTGCCGTTGTTCTCAAGGAAAGAGACTGTGACCGACCCGTTGGTATAGATTTCTTCTATCTCTTCCGGAAGATCCAGAACCGACAGTTGCATTTCGTGCGACACCTGCTCTCCCGCCTGACGGACGTTGGTGACATTGGAGCCTTTGAAAACGAAGGCACGCTTCTGCATTTCAAGGTTGGCATCCCTGAGATAGTCGTAGGCCTGGGTCCAGGTGCCGTCGCGCATAATGGGGGCAAAGTCGGTGCCGCCATAATCCTGAATGGTGAAATACTGCACCAGTTGCGATCCGAAGGCAAGGCTCGTATACAGTTGGAGAAGTATGTTCATTGTATTGGGCTTCTCTCTTGTCTGGATTGGCTGCTCCTTGTTTATCCAGCAGCTGGCGGCAAAGGTCCACAGGGGCACACCGTGGCGTTTGGCAGCGTCTGCCATTATCTCCAGGCACTTGTGCCAGTTGCTCTGGATACGGCCGGGATAGATGGGATAAATATCAAAAGAGAGCTGCTTCAGATCCAGATAGTCCGCCAGAGTGTTCACATACTCGTAATAAGTATCCACGCCCATCCAGGTTGAAGAGGCCTCCGGACCAAAATTCACATATACAGGATGCGTCGGGTCCAGCTCTTCAATTTTCTCCTTCACCATCTTGAGCATAGGCGCTGCACTTACTCCCGGCTCGTCAAACATATGGTAGGCGATTACTTCAGGACGGTTTTTCAGCCAGTTTACGGCCTCGGCCAGGCTCTGGTCCGTATCGGGATGTTCGTAATAACGCCAAGTTCTGTCGATGAGTATGGGAAGCACCTTGAGCCCGGCCTTTCCCGCGCAGATAATCTGCTCCTGCCAGTCATCGTCACCAGTTTCTACAGTAACAATGTTGATTCCGGCGGCCGCGAGCTTCTGGAAATTCTCCAGAGTTGCGTTCCAGGGCTTGAAAGAATAATATCCAAGCGCGTCAATCCTGGGGCGGGTGGCGTCAGAATACGGGTCGCGGAGCATAACCGGCAGAATAGCAGCAGTAGAGCGGCCTCCGGCAGTTGTGGCGGTGACCACAATCTCGGTGGGTGATGCGGGGTCGGGAGCGGTGACCACAATCTCCCCTTCTGTATCGCTGGTTGCCTTCTGAACGGCCGTCCAGCCGTCTTTGGTGTTGATTTCTAAAGATGATGCCGCCGGCAGGGAATACTTTATGGTGACGGACCGGCCTGCATCAACCCCGTAGCAGGCGGCGTCGAATGCAAAGGCAAACGGGCCGTCCTCGGGCGGTATGATTCCGGGCGCATCCGGCACCGAAGGCTCTTTGCCCTGCAGTTCGGCCAGTTCCCGCTCCAGCTGCGCCAGACGCTCCTCATCTTTGCTACAGCATACTGCGAGTAAAACCACCAAAATAATACAAACCAGATTTCTCATTTTACCTCCACTTGATAACAAGCATATCGCCCCCGTCCACTGTGAAATTGCGGCTGCCGGGGCCTACTACAGAAGATTTTCCGTCACGGTCAATTACAGTGACATCTTCGCGGAAATCGGCCGTGACATTCACCTTCTCTTTCCATTCGGTGTTAACCACAACTATATATCGGGCATCGCCGTTTTCTATAAATGACACCAGCGCGGTGCGGTCCGAATCCAGAGATGCAACGGCCTGAGGCAGATCACCGGCCACCAGCGGAAGGCAGGCGAACGGAGTCAGATGGGTGAAGCGGGTCTTGACGACACTGCCGCCGGCAAACACCGCCTCGCGGCGCTTCATCTCCAGATTGGCCTCTTTAAGGACATTGTAGGCATCGGTCCACTGGGTGTTGTACATATGCGGAGCCCACGAAGTGCCGCCAAAATCGCGGATGGTGAAATACTGAATTACCTGCGCGCCATAGGCCAGATGGGTATTCACCGTGAGGCGGACATTCTCCAGGTTGGGCTTGGCGTGCATATTGTTGGGGCCTTCGCGGTCTATCCAGCAGGTGGCGGCAAAGCCCCAGAAAGGGATGCCATATTTGCGGGTCACGGCCAGTACCGCCTCGTTGCACATATACCACCAGTTAACGTTGCCATAGTCCATTGCCGGATAGCAGTCATACGAGAGCAACTGCAAGTTGCAGTCGCGGGCATAAGTCTCCACATAGTCGCGATAAAAATCTGTACCAAGCGCACGGATAGAGCCCAGCGGATCCAGATTGATGTATACCGGATGCTCCGGGTCCAGCGCTTCTATGTGCTCTTTGATGCGTTTCAGGTCTGGAATCCGATTGAGGCTTGGCTCATCGCAAATATGCCATCCATAGAGGGCGGGATGGCTCTTGAAACGAAGCACCAGGCTGTCTACCGCCTTGAAATCGACATCTTTGATATGTCTGTGGTCGGTGTAGGGCGCCAGCACAGCAAGTATCTTGATACCCGCTTCCCGGGCCAGGTCCATTTGGAGACCCGCACTTGACTGGTCCATTTCCAGTGTGATCATATCCAGCCCGGCCTCTGCCAGACGCCGGAAATTCTCGGGTGTGGCGGCAGCATCCCTGAAACCGAGATAGCCCATCGCCATAATCTTGTCCCTGGAGAAGGATGTGCCACAGAAGCACAGCAAAAGAGCCGTCAGGATGCAGAGTCTTTTCATAATCATTTTGCTTTTTCGAAATGCTGATAGTCTTGAGACGAACGCCAGGCACCGCCCCAACTCCATCCCCGGCGGGTAAAGGCCTTGTGGCAAACATCGCCGCTCTTGATATAATACGGACAATTTCGGGTGCGGTTGGCATATTTTACCCCTTCTGCCGGCTTTATTACAAACCCTCGCACATATGGATTGTACAGCGGGTTGATGTCCACCGCCAGGCCCCGGGCGTGCAGCGAGAGCTGCTTCATCCCCGGTTTAGTGCGGAAGTTGAAACAGGAGGTGTTGTTTGCCGCCATAGAGCGCAGGTCATCGGCGCCGAACTCATCTACCAGAAATATCTTTTCTATCGGATACTCTGCGGCATACAACTCCTTGAAGATGGCCAGCAGGTCGCTTGCGACCGCCTTGTTGCATATCATCTCCCCCGTCTGGGCCTGGCCGGAAAAGTTGCGGTGAAGCAGATGCAGCAGCCGCAAATCTTCGCGGGCAGTGGTGCAGCCGCGGCCAAAAGAGAGGCCTTCTATCCTGCCGAAAGTATCATCGTCTATCCCCTCTTCAAAGAAGAAATTGTCCTCGCCCAGCATTTGCAGCTGCACGGGCGACAATATGCTCCCGGCCGGCCAGTGAATCTTCACCTGGCCGGAAGCGAAAAGCGGTGCCAGGAGCACCGCAATCGTCGCTGCTATTTTTCCTGCCTTACGCATCTTACGGGATAGCAGCAGGCACGGGTGTCACCGTAGTAGTTGCGGGACTCCAGGCTGCCCTTGTATACCACGCTGCGGCTGCCGCCGTCGTCCCAGTAAATGAAACGGGCGGTAGAAGAGTTCCAGAGGGCGCAGCTTTCGCCCACGGGCATTGCGGGACGGTCCAGCCTGGGACCGGTGTAGATGCCGCCTGCAAAGGGGAAGAAGCACTTGATGTCATTGTCCCCGGTGAACAGGAAACCGCCTTCTACCTCTTCCAGCCTGTCGGCCACCTCAAAATCTATAAATGCATTGGCGGGAGCCACCACATAACCCACGGGACAGGGATCGTAGATGGTCTTGGCCATATCCTTCAAAGGGTGGCAGTATGCGAAATCGGGATTGCCCCACAGGTTGTGGTTGGTATTGTCCTTATGCGTTACATACCAGTCAAATGCATCGTAGACGTCGGTCCAGGAAACGGGTTTGAGGGCCTGGCGGGGATGTTTCACGGCATACTCCAGGGATTTGTCCTTGTTGGTATACATACCCTTTGCCACAACTTCGCCGGGGAAGGGATCCTTGCGGCCCCACTGATAGTAGAGGCCATAGGTCTTGGCGCCGTCTGCCGGGTCTGCGCTGAGCGCGCCCAGATTGCGGTCCATAACCTTCCAGGAGATTTCGTCGCGGTTGGTGTACTTCACATCGGAAGGGGTCTCGGTGCACCAGATGTGCCAGCTCCAGAGAACCTCTCCGGCATCGTCATACACGGCTATCTGGGCATTGCCGGCAAGGCCGTTGGCCCTGAAATATATCCTGTCGGTATCGAAAAGGACATCGCTCAGGACATTGTTCTGATTCAGGAGAATCTTTGCCGAAGCGGGACGGATGCCGGCCTTATCGGTGTGGAACTTGGCCCCGGGGATGATGCCTTTCTGGCCGTTGCCTATGATGGTGGCGTCAAAGAAATAGTAGCCTGCGGCGGGCACGATGTAGCAGTTGGCAGTGCCGTTTGCGCTCAGGTTGGTAGAGACTGTTTTTACAGCAAGTTTCTTGGAACAGGAAACCATCGACAGCACCAGCGCCATCGAAACAATAGCAAATATTATCTTTTTCATATTCATCGATTATCTGTATTTGATGACCAGCATATCACCATCGTCAATGATGAAATGCTTTTTGCCGGGTTGTTGTTCTGAATAATCTCCGTTACGGTCAATAGTGTATGCCATATCGGCAAACTCGACATCCAGGGCAAAGTTCTGTTTGCAGCTGGAGTTTACCACGGCTATGTACTTTCCGCCCTGATTCTCGAAGAAGGACACCAAAGCCGTATTGCTGGTCTCCAGAGATACGATTTCCTCCGGCAGGTCGGACTTTATAAGGGGAAGGCAGCCCTGCGGAGTAAGATGGGTAAAGCAAGTCTTGGAGACCTTGCAATCATTAAAGAGATAGCCACGTTTGTGGACCTCTTTGTTGAATTCCTTGACAAGGTCGTACACCCAGGTGTATTTTCCATCCGATGTAAGCGGAGCTATGGAAGCCACTGCATAGGAACGGTACACAAAATACTGCACCACAGCAGCGCCGTATGCCAAATCGGTATAGACCTGCAGGCGCATATTCTCCATTGTGGGGAGCTGGCGTGCAGGGCGCTCGTAATCCATTCCGCAAGAAGCGGTGAAAGCCCAGAAGGGAATCTCGTGTTCGCGGGCGACACTTGCATTTGCTTCCAGGCATCTGTACCAGTCGTTCATAACGCTGCCGTCCTTCAGCACAGGATATTGGTCATAAGAGAGGATGTCCATACCCGTACCTTCTACCATCTTCTTTACATAATCGCGGTAGTAGTCGGTTTTAAGGGCACGGATGCTGGCGTGCGGGTGCAGGTTGACGTGGACGGGCTTCTCCGGCGCATACTGCTTGACCCACTCCCTGCGCTGCTTGAGCCAGGGTATCATATCCAGGCCGGGCTCGTCAAAAATGTGGACCATAAGGCAATTGGGGTCATCCTTTACCAACTCCAGCACACCGGGGTGCCAGGGATGATGGAGGGTATACTTGAGGCCCGCGTTGCGGATCAGGTCCAGCTTGAAGCGGATGGTGGCCAGCATATCCTCGTCGGAAATCTTGCCGTCACCATCCATATCCATAGCCTCGCCGCCCTCCAGAGTGATGATGGTGAAGCCGGCGTCAGCCGCCTTGTCATAATCTTCCTGAGTGGTATTGAACTCTGACAGACCGCCCCATATCTGCAGGTTTGCCTTGGGCCTGGTGGCCTCGGTATAGGGGTCTTTAACCATAACATTCAGGCGGGCAAAGGCATCGTCCTCGCCGGGAATCACCGCGAATACCTTAAGGTCGGGCGCAGTAGCGGGATCGGGCGCAGTGACCTTGATGGAGCCGTGTCGGCCGCCATTGGGGATAACCTCTGCAGTCCAGCCGCCGGAAGTTTTGACATTCACTTTTCCTTCTTTGGGCAGCGTGTACTCAACCACTACGCTTTCTCCTGCGCTTACTGCATATCTCTGCTTGTCAAACTGTATCCTTCCCTGGCCAAAAGCGAGGGAAGTGAAGGCCAGCAGAGCCACAAACAACAATAACGGTCTCTTCATACTATTTCTTTTTTTCCAATTCTATCCTGTACATAGCGGGCCAGTACTTGCCCGTGATAAAAATCTCGCCGGTGGCAGGGTTCCAGGCAATGCCGTTAAGCACGTCGGTGCGGCGGGTGCGGCGCTCTTTGGGCAGCAGGCCGCGGCAGTCCACCACCCCCTCTACTTCGCCGGTGGAGGGATCTATGATCAGTATCTCGTCTTTAAGATAGACGTTTGCCCATATCTTGCCATCTATATATTCCAGTTCGTTAAGGAAATTGACACTTTTGCCACCACTACGCACAGTGACGCTGCGCACAATGGTAAAGGTCTTGGGACTGACAAAATAGAGCTGGGCGCTGCCGTCGCTCATAATCAGCAGGTTGCCGTCTGTGGTAAGCCCCCACCCCTGGCGGTTGTTCACAAAAGAGCCGGTGCGCTCGAAAGTGTTTTTGTCATAGACAAAACAGGTCTTCTCGAGCCAGGTCAGCACGTAAATATCATTTGCTATCACGCAGCTGCCCTCGGCAAAGTATTTCTTCTCTATGTCGGCCCTGCGCACAGGCACGCCGTCTTCAAGATTGACTTCGCGCAGATTGGACTCGCCATACTGGCCGGCCGTCTCGTACAGCCTGCCTTCGTCAAAGAAAAGGCCCTGGGTATAGCTCAACGTATCGTGTGGATACTCCTGCTGCACCTTGAGCGTATAGCGCGCCACCTTCTCTTGCTGTGCGCAGGAGGAGGCCATAAGCATCAGCGCAAACCAAACCGTCAGTAACCTTTTGCTCATACTGCACTATTTTGTGGATTCCACAGCTATCGATGTCACCACGGCGCGGCCGTTGTCAGAGAGGAAAACCAACACCTCGGAGGTGCCGGCCGCATCGGGCGAATTGATTTCAATATAACCTTTGGAAGAGCTGGTGGCCGTTGCGGTGGCACTCCAGCCATCCTTTGCATAAAGCAGTATTCTGGCGTTTTCACTGCCGCCCGCGATGGTATAGGTCACGCTGCGTCCCCCGCCCGCCGCCATAGTCAGGCTGGTGGCGCTGAGCGTGAGGGTAAGGTCGCGCAGCTTGGGGATGGTGATCCTGGCGCCGCCGGCCATCACTATAGTCACCGCTTCTTCACTGTCTATGATATTGTCCACCACCGGAGTGCCTACTTCGCCCACGGCTTTCCAGGTTTTGCCGCCGTCAAGGGAAACCTCGATAATACCGGCGGTGATTCTGAATTCGGGAACGATGCCCGTGGTGCAGGCCTCAATCTTGTTTCCGGCATCGTCGGTGAGCCAGTCGCCGTTTACCATCCAGTAGTATTTGCCGCCTTCCTCGCCCACAGAAACGTTGGCCGGGGAGTTATATACGGTGACAGTCTGCTCCGGCTTGCCCTCTTCTTTGAAAGTGACGGTGTAGCCCACCACCTTGCCCCCTTCTGTGATCTGGGAGAAGGATGTAACCTGGGCGGCCTTCTGCAGGGCCTCCACAATCTTTCCCAGGGAAGCGACATTGTCGTTGACCCTGGAATTGGCGGTGACCAGCTCGTTTATCTGACGCTGCAGATCGGCTATCTCGCTGTCGTATTTATTGCAGGCGGCAAGGCAAAGGACCGCAGCTGCCGCCAAGAATACAAACCTTTTCATAACTATCTGTATTTAAACACCATCATATCGCCTCCTTCCAAGTCGAAATAGGCTTCGGTACCACCCTGGTGCCCGGTGAAGACGCCGTCGTGATCGATGGAATATACCAAATCGTTGAACCGGGCGCGGATGCCGCAGTGGTTCTGCCAGCTGCCGTTGACCACAACTATATATTCATTGCCCTTGTTCTCTATGAACGAAACCATAGCTTCGCCGTCAATATTCATATCTGCGAACTGTGCAGGCAGTTCCCGGGGCGAGAAGGCAAGAACAAAAGAATCAAAAAAGCGGACGTTGCGCAGCTGCTTGACGTTGCAGTCGGCAAACACGAAGCCTCGGTTGTGCATCTCGTGGCAGTATGTCTTGCAGTAGTCGTACATCGGGGTATATTTCACCACTTCGACCTTGGTGCCACCCACGATTCCGTCCTTCCACTCCCACGTTTGCAGCGGAGCCATATCGGTACCGGATGTGCTGCGATACACAAAGAACTGGTTCACTTGCGCGCCATAGGCAAGGTTAAGATTGCACTGAAGACGGATGTTCTCGACGTTTGGATCTATCCTGTTGTTCTCACGGCAGCAGAGGGTGAATGCCCAGAATTTGAAGCCATATTTCTTGGACAAAGAATATACGGCATCAAGTGATCTTGGCCAAGAGGGATCAAGACCGTATGTATACACCGGATACTGGTCAAATGTTATGAACTTAAGATTCAATTCGGTTATCAGGGTCTCTACATATTCGTGATAACTTTCCACACCCAGCGCATCGACTGATGCACTTGCAGGATGGAGATTGACGTATACGGGGTGCGCCGGATTGGGATCCAGTTCTTCAATTTTATTTTTTTCAATCCGCATCTGGTTTATAGCGTTCAGGTGCGGCTCGTCATAAATCTGATATCCTGCCAATGCAGGGTGATTCTTGGCCTCGTTGATTACCTCAGCAAGACTTGTGTTGGTATCGGGATGCCTGTAATAATCTCCAGCGACACCGTTGACAAACAAAACACCCTTCATACCATACTTGTGGGCCAGGTCCAGCTGCTCCTGCCAGTTATCCACCTGCTCTATAGTGAGCATATTCATACCGCACTCTGCCATCTTCTGGAAATGGTAGTCAGTTGCAAGGGAACGGTTCAGACAGTAATAGCCCATAGCCGCTACATCGGTGCGGGTAGCGTCTGTATAAGGGTCACGCACCATTAAGGGCAAAACAGCTGCAGTGGAGCGCCCGTCCTGGGCGGTCGCCGTGACCACAATATCACAGGGCGATGCCGGGTCGGGGGCAGTCACCACAATCTCGCCAGTCTTCTCGCCGGAGGCGCTTACAGTGGCGCTCCAACCATCTTTGGCTGTAACCTCAACAGTGGCGGGCGCAGACAGAGAATACTTCACAGTGACGCTGCCGGCGGCATCCACGCCATATCTGGCCTGATCAAAGATAAACACAAAAGCCTCATCGTCCGGGACATCTATCTCCTGCGCCGGGGGCACATCAATTGCATCGGCATCCTTTTGCAGATTGTCCAGCTCTTCTTGAAGCTCATATATCTTGATTTCATCCTGCTTGTTGCAGGAGACGGCCATCATTACCGCCACTGCTATGAGTATTATTCTCTTCATCCTATTTAATCTTGAAAAGCAATAAATCGCCCTCGTCTATCGTAAATTCATTATAGCCGGACGGGCGCTCTACAAACGAGCCATCCCGCTCTATCGTGTACACCGCTTCGTTAAGAGTGACACTTGCTTTAATCTTATCGGTATAGCTCTGGTTGACAATGGCAACATATTCATTGCCACGGTTCCCTAGCAGGGAAACCAGAGCCATATCACTGGTGTTCAGCGACTCTATCTCTGCAGGCAGATCACTGGGAGCTAGCAGGTCTCCCCATACGGAAGAGACACCCGCAAACCCTACTTTATGCACACTGCAGCCGTCAAACACATATCCTCTTTTCTGCACCTGAAGAGTGGCCTCTTTGAGATAGTCGTAGGCCTCGGTCCAGGTTCCGTCTGCCAGTATGGGCGACAGTGATGTGCCGCCATATTGCTGAATGGTGAAATACTGCACCACCTGAGCGCCGTAGGCCAGGTCGGTATACACCTGCAAACGCAGATTCTCGGTAGAGGGCCTGCCGCGGTACTGGGTGGCTGACTCGCGGTCAATCCAGCAGCTTGCCGCAAATGCCCAGAACGGGATTCCATATTTGCGGGTCACCTCCGACACATCCCTGAGACATCTGTGCCAGTGGGTCATAACTGCGCCGCCGGGCAAAATCGGATACATATCAAACGATATGAACTTGCACTTGCAGTCGCGGGCAAAAGCCTCGATATAGTCGCGATAGTTGTCTACCCCAAGGGCGTTGATACTGCCGTCGGGATTCAGATTGATATATACAGGATGGTCGGGGTCCAACGACTCTATTTTCTCTTTGCGGACTCTAAGGGAAGGGATTTCCCTGGTGCTGGGCTCATCGCAAATATGATAGGCCATTGTGGCCGGATGATGCATCAGATAGTCTATCATCTGGTCCAGGCCCTTGTAATTTGCGGGATCCCTCTCGTAGTTGCTGGCCACCCAGCCAATAATCGGGAGGGTCTTGAGACCGGCCTGATGTGCCAGGTCCATCTGTATCTTGTAGTCGTAGTCGCCAGTCTCTACGGTAACTGACTTTAGCCCCGCCTCGGCCAGCTTCTTGAAATTGTCCAGAGTAGCCCACTGCGGTTTGAAATTGTAGTAGCCAAGAGCATTGACGTATGTACGGGTAGCGTCGGTATAAGGGTCGCGGATCATTACCGGCACCTTACGGGCCGACTTCATTCCGCTATTGGTCTCTGCGTTTATAACAATCTCGGCAGGAGATGCAGGGTCAGGGGCAGAAATCACAATCTCACCGGAAGTTTCGCTTGTTGCATTGACTTTGGCCGTCAAATCACCATTTACGGTGATGCTTACGGTAGAAGGCTCCTGGACAGAATACTTCACGGTGACGCTGCCACCGGCATCCACGCCATACTTCTCTCTGTCAAACGAGATAAAGTACTCGTCGTCTGTTTCAACGCCGGGCTTTACAGCGGACGGGAGGCCCATTTCGTCTACCTTCCCTTCCAGTTCGGTGAGGGTAGCGTTCAGCTCTTCCACCCGCGCCTGGTCTTCTTTGTTACAGGAGACAAAAAGCGCCAGCGAAACAACCAGAATATATGTAAAGTACCGCTTCATTATTCGGCAACCTGCTTTACACAGCGGATGGGAAGAGCACGGGCGCGGATATCGCCTTGATACCAGAGCATCTCGCCGGTTACCTTGTTGATGATGGTCTGGGCTCCGCCGCCGTCTTCCTGAGTGCCGTAACGGGAAGCGCAGGAGTGCCAGTATGCAACCTCTTCGCCACGGGTAATCATGCTCTTGTGAGCCCTTCCGGCCCAGGGGAAGAAGTTTGTCTGCCCGTAATCGCCGCGGACTATGATGCCTGCATCGGTAAACTGGGCACGGTCCTTGTCCCTGAAAATCAGGAAAGTATTTGCAGGAGGAACCATATACCCTACGGGGCAGGGATCGTAGATTGTCTTCTTGAGGTCTTTCAGATAGCGGTTACGGCCATAGTCGGGATTGCCCCAGAGATAGTTGTTATTGCCGCTGTACCAGTTTCCGGACTGGCTGACCTCCTGGTATGCACGCTGGGGATAGCGGATTGCAAATGCAAAGGCTGCGGCTGTGTTGGGTGACATATCCGTTGTGGCTGCAGTAAAGGTAAACGGATCTTTGCGGCCCCACTGGAAGTACATACCGTGGGTGGCTTCTCCGTCGGCAGGATCGGCGCTGGTTGCGCCCAGGTTGCGGTCCATAACAGTGAATTGCAGCTGGTCGGGATTGGTGTGGGTGCGGTCCTTGGGAACATCGGTGCACCAGATGTGCCAGGTCCATATGGCAATGTTGCGGGCATTCCTCACGGAGATGCAGGCGCTGCCCTCGGCGCCGGTGGCGTGGAAAGACACCTTGCCGGTGGCCTTGTTCAAAGTCACATTATTGATAACCTCGGGATCGTTGTAATAAACCACCACGCTCTCGGGAGCAAGTTCTGCGGTTTCTGCGTGGAATTCGACATTGGGAATGATGCCCTCGTTGCCGTTGCCCATAACCGTTGCGTCAAAGTAGTAGTCGCCCGCTGCGCTCACAATATAGCAGTTGGCGGTGCCGTTCTCGCTGAGGTTTGCGCCGGCGGGTGTCACAACACCCTCCTGGTAAATAACCACGGTCTGCTCGTAGCCGTCAGACTCAATGGTCACCAGGGCGCTTCGCATAGCAGAAGCATCGTTGGCAGCAGCCTTGAAAGACACTGTCTCTTCGCGGACAGCCTTGGTGCTGAGCGACTGCAGCCAGGAGGCGCCGTCGGCCACAGAAACGGAATATTCGTCCAGATTTGTATAGAGCGTGACATCCACCTGACCGCCGGCGGCCGGTGCGCAGTATGCATCCCAGGCGGGATACATCACGGGGAAGGCTTCATCTACCTTCAGAGTATCAAAATTGATATCGGAGGCCACCATATTGCCTATTCCGTCACAGAAGAACAGACGGGCGGACAGGCCGGCTGCAGCTGCGGGAGCTGTGAATTTTACTTGTCCTTTATGATTGTTTTCCCAAGTGACATCGGCGCTCCAGCCCTCGGGCAGCAGCGGTGTCACGGTAAAGCTGTCGGTCTTGCCACTCAACAGGAAATCTACGGTCGCTGTGCCGTCGGTGGCCATTGTGGCGCCATTTCCGCTGAGCATAACCTGCATTATTGTTTCCTTGGGAAAATCCACAGTGGTGCCGCCAAGGAAAGTGACGGTGATATATGCGGCATTCTCCTCTACCTTGGTGATTACAGGGCCAGCGCTGAGACTGACCTCTTTCCAGCTCTTTTTGCCGTCGGTACTGATCTCTATCTGCCCATCGGTGATTCTGAATTCGGGAGATTTGGTGATGACGGCGTTTTTGCCTGAAGCATCCTTGAGCGGCTGGCCGCCAAGTGTCCAGAAAAAGGCGTCATCTGAATAGTCCACCGACACGCCGGCAGTCTGATTGCCCACATTCACCACACCGTTGCTCTTGAACTGGAAAGCATAGCCGTCTGACTGCTTGGAAACAGACACGACAGGGTCACCGGCCTCGGCAATCAGCAGGACGTCGCGCAGCGCGCCAAGATTGACAGTAACGGGCTCCAGATCGGATATGGCCTTGTTCAGGTCATCTATCTCTTTCTGAAGTTCTTCAATCTGAGGTTTGTAATCTTTGCACGAAACTGCAACCAGTGCGCACAAAATCAAAAATAAAGAGAATGTTCGTTTCATATTATCAAAAAAGGACTTTCAAACGTGCTAAGATAGCAAAAAATCAATTACTGCCATTTTATGACCAGCATATCACCTTCGTCAATGGTGAAGGTGGTCTTGCCCGGCTGCTGCTCTGTGAAGGTGCCTTCACGGTCAATTGTGTATACTTCTCTGGTGAATTCAACCTCCACCGGCAGCTTCTCAAGGTATGTTTTGTTGCAGATAACCACATACTCGTTGCCGGAATTGCCCACGAAAGAGACCAGCGCGCTGCCGCCGGCAGAAATGTCACCGATGGCATCCGGAAGGTCATCCCTGGTCAGGCAGGTACCGTGCAGATAGTAGTTGGCGCCAAGATGGCGAACCTTGTGCACATTGCTCTGGGCAAACACAAATTCGCGGTTGTGCAGCTCGCGGTCATATTCCTTGCAATCGTAGTAGGCTTGTGTATAATGCGGCTCGGGATTGACCCACGAGCCGTCCGGCTGTCTATACCCGTTAGCCACAAACGGCGCATAACCGGTGCCGCTGGTATTAACCCACACGAAGTACTGGTTGCACTGGGCACCGTAAGCCAGATTGATATTTCCCTGAAGGCGCAAAGTCTCCAGTGTAGGGTCCACCCTGCCGCCTTCACGACAGCTCTGGATGAATGCCCAGAAGGGAATTCCGTACCGGTGGCAAACATCGTAAACTACGTTCAGGGAATTGTACCAGCAATCCTCTATACCACTCTGATAGATGGGATACTGGTCAAACGTGATAAACGTGAGGTTGCAGACCCGGGCGAAATAGTTTACATACTCTTCATATGTAGTGGCGCCCATACCGGCCTGGGAAACGCTGCTGGGATGCAGATTGATATAGACCGGATATCCCGGTGCCAGCTCTTCTATGCGCTGCCTGGCCGCCGCCAGACGATAGGCGATGTCAGTGTGGGGCTCATCGGCAATCTGGAATGCGCATACAGCAGGGTATGTCATAGCCTCCCGGACTTTATTCTCAAGACTTTTATCGTTTTCAGGATCGGAAGAGTAGTTGCCGGCACTGCCGCTTATGAAAAGTACCACTTTTATACCGTACTCCTCTGCCAGACGGCAATGCTTGCGCCAGTCCAGCCAGGGTTCCCAGTCACCTTCTACCGTCAGCATAGTGACGCCTGCATCCACCAGTCTCTGGAAATTCTCAGGTGTAGCCTGTTCGTCGCTAAAACCATAATATGCGTGAACTTCAATCTGCGGGCTTTTGACCTGATTGTATGGTTTGCGGACAAATACCTGAAGGAACGACTCTGCCGCTTCGCCTTTGGCGCCGGTGGCCTTGACGGTGATAATACCGGGAGATGCGGGGTCCGGGGCTGTTATCTCTATGATTCCGCTCTCATCGTCTTTTTTGATGACTGAAGCGTTCCAGCCGTTGACGGCATTCACCTCAATGGAACCCGGCTGTGACAATTGGTAGTTGACGGCAAGACTGCCGCCGGCATCCGCCCAAAAGTATTCATTATCGAATTGTATAGAGAAATCCGACGACTCCGCCGACTGCTGCTCCGGCAACTCAGAGACCTTGTTCTCCAGTTCTGACTTCTGCTCTAGCAACTGAGCCAACTGGTCTTTCTGCTCTTTGTCGCAGGAGCAGCAGAGAGCCAGGGCGAGTGATAATATCAATAGCTTTTTCATAGGCTTACTGCTGTTTTACGCAGCGGACCGGGATGCCGCGGGCGCGGAAATCGCCGTGATTAAGCTGCATACTTGCCTTGCGGACCTCAAAATAAACTGACGAACCGCCATCGTAGACGCTGGAGTTGTAAATGCCCACATCGGAAGTCCAAAGGGCCAAGCAGATATTTTCGGGATGGTGACCAAAAGCCTCCCAGCTGCCCTGATATACACGGCCGGCATAGGGATAGAAACTTGTCTGGCCGTAATCACCACGAAGGACTATGCCGTTTACTATAAAATTCAGGCGGCGTTTGTTACTCAAAATGACAAACGTATTTGCCGGAGGCACCATATACCCCGGAGGACAGGGATCGTAGATTGTCTTTACAAGCTGGTCGAAGGGGGTGTTTCCGGTATAGTCGGGATTGCCCCACAAACCATCCACTATAGTAGATATCCAGTTGTATGACGTTCCTTGACCGGTCTTGAGCGCCCTGAAAGGCCTTATCACGCCATATGCGATGGTGCCTGCGTTGTTAGAAGCCATCGAAGCCAAAATGTCGTCACCTGCAAACGGGTCTTTGCGGCCCCACTGATAGTAGAGGCCGTAGGTTGCTTCGCCGTCCTCGGGATTGGCGCTGGTGGCACCCAGGTTGCGGTCAAGGAGTATGAACTGCTGGCCGTTATCGTTGGTGTGGGCTTTCTCCAAAGGGATGTCGGTGAACCAGAGATGCCAGCTCCAAAGGACTCTGCCATCTTCGTCAAAGACTACCAAAGTCAGATTGCCCTTGTTTCCGGTGGCGTGGAAGTAAATCTTGCCGTCTTCAAGCCGCAGATCCTCGACAAGGGTTACATCCTCGTCAAATTCGGTCATTATTTCCACTTCTGCCGGCTGTATCTCTACAGTTTCTGTGTGGAAACCGGCGCCTGCTATTATGCCCTGCCGGCCGTTGCCAATCACGGTGGCGTCAAAACAGTAATCCCCTGCGGCGGGGACAATATAGCAGTTGGCAGTGCCGTTTTCGCTGAGATTCGTACCCACAGAAGGCCTGCGGCCGTCCTGGCAAATCATCACTACTCTTGAATATGCACCTGATGTGAAAGTGACCCTTGCAGAGCGCATCTCCACCGCGTCATTTGCCATGGCGCTGAAGATAATCTTGTCCTGGCGGACGGCCTTGGGACTCACCAGCGTGAGCCAGGAAGCGGACTCAGCATCAATCTCATATTCAAGATTGGTGTTGAGCAAGACCTCCACGGTGCCGCCGTCGCAGCCTACATTGTATGCGTCGTAAGAGGGATGCAACTGGGGGAAATTCTGGTCCGGGACAAGGGTAGAAAGGTCCAGCACGGTCGCCTTCATATGGCCGGCCTCGTCGCTCACATACACCACCACCTCGTCAGAATCGGGGGTGCCGCTCACGACATAAACTATCTGCCCTTTGAAAGCATTCTCTTTGATAATTCTGGGAGACCATCCGCCCGGCTGGCTGGTGGCCACCGTATACTCGCCGGAGCCGCCGGTGATGTAATAGTCCAGAATGACTCTGGACTGGGAGGCGATGGTGCTGCCATCGCCGCTTATCCTAACCTCCAACAGGGACTCTCTGGGCAATACCAGCTCGGCGCCGCCCAGCAGCGTAACCCTGAAACAGCCGGCCTCTTCTTCTACTTTCCTGATGACGGGCTCGCCGTCAGCAGCAATGTCTTTCCAGGTCTTGCCGGAATCGGTGCTTACCTGCGGTTTGCCGTCCCTGGAGTGGAATTCGGGTGATACTGACACCTTTGCATTGGCTCCGGAGGCATCCTTAAGCGGTGCTCCGTCCATCGTCCAGTAGTAACCGCCGTCGGCACCATCCACAGAAATGCCGGCAGTGTTGCCACCTACCGTGACGCTGCCGTTATTCTTGAATGTAAAAGTGACGCCGTTCCCACCTGGGACTACGCTCTCTATATAATCGCCGGCCTCGGCAAACGCCAGGACGTCTCTCAGGGCGCCCAGATTTGCAGAGACAGATTCCAGCCCGGAGAGAACCTCCGTGGTCTTGTCAATCTCGCCCTGAAGCTCTTCTATCTGTGACTTGTAATCGGCACACGAGGCTGTCAGCAGAGCGCAAGCAGCAATGAGTGGTATCAGCTTAAGTTTCATACTTTCAAAAAGAGACACAATTGCGCGAAGGTAGTCGCTTTTTGAATAAATTCAAAACACACCGAAAGTTAACGGGAAAATGGTAGCCGTTTCTCTCCTCCCGTGCCAAAGTGACGTCAAGGCGGATGGCGCCAGAGCGCGTTCTAGGGCACATCACCTTGGCATCGACGCCTTATTTAGGGCCTCCAGACAGGCGAATCCCCGCCACAGCGCATATATCGCATGGTCGCTTGACGTCACTTTGGCACGAGAGGGGCGCCCGCCAGGAGGCCGAAGATGCGCCGGGGCACAAAGGGACTCATCGACCGGGGGTCGAAGATGCGCCGGGGCACAAAGGGACTCATCGACCGGGGGCCGAAGATGCGCCAGGGCGCAAAGGGGCTCATCGACCGGGGGCCGAAGATGCGCCAGGGCGCAAAGGGGCTCATCGACAGGGAGCTGAAGTTACGCCAGGGCACAAAGGGACTCATCGACCGGAGGCCGAAGATGCGCCAGGGCGCAAAGGGACTCATCGACCGGGAGCTACGAGACATAACGTCGGACTTCGGCCTCCGGCAGGCGCACGACTGAGGCCAGCTGACGCATCGAGAGCCGATGCTTACGCCTCAGCGCCTGAGCAAGGCGCAACCGCTGAATCGGGCTGAGTCTACGGACATTTCTGTTTCCGAAAAGAGCCAGACATTCATCTCCACATATCTGTCTGGCCTCGGTGTCTTCCAGCATCACACCCCGCGCTTCGGCAATCTTTGCCCGCACCTCGTCATCCTTGCTTTTATTGCTGGAGAGGAATACACGAAACGCGTTATGTGTCTTATAGATAGATTCGAACATCTGCACGTCCACATAGTTGGTGGGCAAAATCAAATCTCTGGCCACCAGCCACTCACCAGGTATGGAATATTGCCGGGTATGCAGTAGCTCCCGCTGCCGGACAGATCCTATACTTGAAAACGGCACCGGGCATACAAGGCTCCCGATTTCACTTATCAGCCAAACCGGCACAAACCGCCCCCTGAAATAGAGGCAGCCGCTGCCCCAGGGATAGTCGTATGGCATCACTCTCTTGCCATCCTTGGTCGGCTGATTGATCACGTAAACCCCCACATTCCGCAGGCTCTGTTCATCAGGCACGGGATACATCTCCAGTTTTATGTAAGAGCAGAAACCTTTGGGGCGGCTCCTAGTGGCGAAATGCCTGTAGATTGACTCGAAGATTTCAAGAAAACGTACGCACTCCTGCCTGGTTGCGAACACCAGAAAATGCGGGTGCGTGTCCTCTATGGAAAAAGCGACGACCGTTGCTCCCGAATTGGCAGCACATACCGCAACTATGTTCATCACGGCAACGTAGTCTTTGATTGAGAGAATAAAGCCGGCCGAGAGCGCGCCGTCTGCAAACAAATGGAAAAACGATTTCGTTTCGTTCATAATTAACCTCCCTTCATTTTTATCTTCCGCCACCTTAACTATGATGACCGAAATGTTTATATGCAAAGGAAACAATTATTCCTTAATTTTGGAATATGGATTTCACTTTTCGATACGATTCCCCGCTGGGAATTCTGATCCTGATCAGTGACGGGCGCTCGCTCACCGGACTGAGGTTTGGCGGGCAGGCGTTTCATGGTACAAGTCAGGTAAGGGACTGCGGGGATGCTGCCCTGCCGGTCTTTGCCGACACCTGCCGGTGGCTGGACATCTATTTCGCCGGGCGCGACCCGGGATTTCTGCCGCAGCTGGCGCCGGAGGGCACACCCTTCCGCAAAGAGGTATGGAAACTTTTGCTGAGCATCCCCTACGGGGAAACGACATCATACAGGGCACTGGCGGCAATCGTGGCAGAACGTCGGGGAAGAAACGGAGCCTATCAGGCGGGCGGAATTAGCAGGATGAGCGCGCAGGCAATCGGCGGCGCAGTGGGGCACAACCCCATTCCCATAATAATACCCTGTCACCGGGTGATTGCCGCAGACGGTTCAATCGGAGGCTTCTCAGCCGGCATTGAACGCAAGGCATGGCTGCTTAGCCACGAAGGGCAGATAGCAGCCGGATGCTTGAAAGGATTTGCGACCGGCGTTAGCGAAGGAGGGGACCGACTGAGCGTCAGGGAGCAAAACTTTCAAGCGTAAGCATCTGCCCTTCGCGAGATAGCAAAAGCTACTCGAAGATGCTCTCGGGGACTTCGCCGGTCCAGCTGAGGGGCTGGTCCAGGCCGAAGAGGCGCAGAACGGTAGAAGCCGTGTTCACGGTGTTATTGGGTTCCTCTATCGTGAAGCCTTGTTTGATGCCGGGGCCGGAGATGACCCACGGGACGGTCATCTCTTCGGGCGTGGTGCCGCCGTGGCCGTTGCCTATTCCGCCGTGGTCGGAGATAAACATCAGGTGCGAATCTTCGAACAGCCCTTCCTTCTTCAGGAACTCAATCACGCGACCTACCTGCACGTCGCCCTCTTCTATGGACTGGATATACTCCGGGGACATCCAGTTATGCATATGGCCCACGTGGTCGGTGTGAAGATTGTACAGAAAGACGAACACACGATCGCCACGGTTGGCGCCTATAAACTCCATTGCCCTGTCGCACAGTACATTATACTCCTCATCCTCTGCCATAAGCTTGTCGCTAAGCCACTTCTGGTTTATGGGATATATCAGCGGCGGCCAGTTCCAGTAATAGCCGGTCTTGATGCCGGCCTCGTGCAGCACCTTGAACACCGAAGGGAAATATCCGTCCTCGTCGGTCTCGATGGCGGGCAGCGAGTGGTTTTCCAGCGTCCAGTCGTTGTTCACCACGCCGTGTACCTCCGGGCCCGCGCCGCACATATGGCTGGTATAGTTGGGCATCGTGATAGAAGGCATCACGTCGCGGGTTGTAAACGAAGCGCTGCCGGAAGCTATCAGTGAGTCGATATTGGGAGTCCTGGCCTGGGCGAGGCCGTCCACGCGGATACCGTCGAAAGTGAAGATGATGACCCTTTTGGCCTTGATGTTCCTGCCTGGCACTGCCGGAGCGCAGGATGTACCCAAAACCGATGTTGCAGCCACAGCCGCACTTGCAGCCAGGCCGGCCTTGAAGAAGTTCCTCCTATCCATAGTAATGCTTATTTAACCAATTGCTCCACCGCCTCTATGATGATGTGCACGGCGGTGATGTGCATCTCCTGGATGCGGTCGCTGTAGCCCTCGTGCGGCACGGCAATCACAGCATCCGAAAGGGCCGCAAGCGGATTGTTGCCGGCGCGGGTAAAGCCTACCACCTTCATCCCCTTCTCGCGGGCCACGCGGGCTGCCTCCACCACATTCTTGGAGGTGCCGCTGGTAGAAAAGCCGCACAGGACATCGCCCGGACGGCCCAAAGCTTCCACCACTCGCGAGAAAATCTTCTCGAAAGAATAGTCGTTTGTGGTGCAGGTGATGTGCGCAGGATCGTTTATGGCCATTGCCGGCAGCGGGCCGCGGCTGTCGCGGAAGCGGCCGGTGAGTTCTTCGGCAAAATGGGTGGCGTCGCACAGACTGCCGCCGTTGCCGCAGGTGAGCACCTTGCCCCCCGCCTTAATGGAATCGGCAATCAGCCGCGCCGCACGCTCTATGTTTTCCACCGTAGCAACATCGCCCACAAAAGCCTGTGCCACGCGCAGATGCTCGTCAAGACTGTTCTGAATCAGAGATTTCATTGCAAATATGTTGCGCTCAAGTGCGTAACCGATAGCGAAGATACGAATTTTTCGAAGTCGTCAAACCCGTTCTTGGGAGTGAAGACCAATTCTACCGGACGGCCGGGATAGAGGGTGAAGCTGTTGTCGTTGAACTCGCCGGGGATGTCGCCCACGGCCACCCAGGTGAAGAATGCGGGTTTGTCGGCGGTGAGAGTCACCGTCCAGCGGCCGTCACTTTCGGCCGGATTGCAGCTTACCGATGCCTTCTCCAAAGGGCAGTTCTTGAACTCGTTGAACAGCCAGGTGTTGTAGGCCACTTCGCGGTTGCCGGACAACAACTGCAGCTCAACAAACCGCCCTGCACGGGCTGCCTGGTCGCCAAACTCATCCAAAGAGTATTCAATCGCCATCGCAGAAGTGTCCCCGGCCACCTTGACAGGAAGATATTTCTCAGAAACCACCTCGCCGCCGAACGACCAGAGCCGCACCACGGCGGTGTATTCCCTGTCGCTGCCGGTATCATTTACGACCCAGATCCCCAGCTTGTCGCCTTCCGAAGGCACGGCGCAAATCAATTCGGGCGCGAAAAACCGCTTGGCGTGATAGTGACTCTGCTTCCACTTGCCGTCCCACTCTATGCTGGACCAGGATGCGCCCGGCCAGATGTCGTTCAACTGCCAGTAGATGGTTCCCATGCAGTTAGGTTCCAGCGTGCGCCAGAACTGCGAGGCGGTCTCCAGGCCCATAGCCTGCTCTACCTGAGACAGATAGAAGATGTCTTCCACCCGCGAAGGGAAGTTGAAGTGCAGGCGCAGGCGGTCCATTATAATCTGATTGCCGCGGCGGCCTTCGGTGACCTCCTTCACATGGTGTTCAAACTCCGGCGACCAGATATTCGCCGCTCCCGGCGAGAGATAGCGCGCCATCAGGTCGTAGCGGGGAAAAGACGAATGGCCGTATTCAGAGCAGAAGCGCGGCCGCACCTTGTAATAGTCAGAAAGCGGGCCGGCAAACTTGGACACCGACCACAGGTGCATATCACCCTTGGTGTCCTCTTTCCAGTTGTCGGTGGTATAGTCGCCGGGGCCGGCACAGGGAGAGCTGGGCCAGTACACGCGGCCAGGGTCGGCCTCTGCCACAATACGGCCGCGGAGCTTGATCAAAGTGTCCAGCCGGGAAGTGTAGAAGTCCCGGTTGCTGCGGGTTACCTCCCACCAGCCCAGGGCGCCGACACACTCGTTGTCGCCGCACCACATCGCTATGCAGCTGTGGTCGCGCAGACGGCGTATCTGGTGATTCAGTTCCGCCTCCACCTCGTCCAAGAAGCGCTTGTCGGCCGGATAGATGGCGCAGGAGAACATAAAGTCGTGCCAGAGCATCAGGCCCAGCGAGTCGCAGATATTGTAAAATTCCTCTTTCTCGAACTGGCCGCCGCCCCAGTGGCGCAGCATATTCATATTGGCATCGCGGGCGCTGGTGAGCACATCCGCATAGCGCTCGTATGTCTGCCGGCTCTCGAACAGCTCGCAGGGTACCCAGTCGGCACCTTTGGCAAACATGTCGCGGCCGTTGATGCGGAAGGTCATACTCATGCCGGGCTTGCCATACACAGTATCTTCGCGGCTCACTACCTCAAGCTTGCGCAGGCCTATCTTGCGAGCCATTTTCTTCCCGTCCACCGCCACTTCCAGAGGATAGAGATACTGCTCTCCCATGCCGTTAGGCCACCACAGGCGGGGATTGCGGACCGTGAAATCCAGGCTGACGATATTGCCGCCGGGGGCAAGCTTTACCCGGCGGCTCTTTTTATGCCCGGCAAATGATGCCGAAACGACAGATGAACCTCCGGCAGGCGATGTCAGTTGGACATTTACCTTGACGTTCACCCTCCCCTTGCGGGAGAAATCCTGGTCGCAATAGACATAGTCGATTCGGGCCTCATCCACGGCAATCAGTTCCACCCCTCCGGCAAAGCCCGTCACCATCTGGCAAGGACCCCAGTCCCAGCCGCCATGGCAGGCGGGTTTGCGTATGGTATTAATGCTGGGCACAAGCCCCACCTCCGACATAGGCATCGGATAGCCATAGTCGGCGGCAAAGGCCTCGCTGACCTTCTCGGCGCTATGGAAATATCCCTCAATCACATTCTCCCCGGCTACCAGCCAGGGCTTAACATCCCACTCCCAGCGGCGGAAGCGGTTGGTGGTGCTGCCCACCTTATGCCCGTTTATAGATATGTCGCAGAATGTATCCACATCTTCCAGCCGAAGATACACCGCCTCGTGGGCAAGGTCCCCTTCGGTCATAGTGAAACTGCGGCTGATAACCCAGTCTTCGCGACCCACCCAGAGATTATCCAACTCGTTGAAGGCATAGTAAGGATCCTCTATCAGCCCGGCCTCAAGCAGCGCCGAATGCACGTCGCCGGGAATCTGCACCGGCAAATTGGACGGAACACCATCCTTTGCACAATTCAGTTTCCAGGTACCGGAGAGATTCAGCACCTCTCCGCCAAAGGCAAAAAGCGACAGCGCCAAGGCGGCAGCAATTGTGGTTATCCGTTTCATAGAGGTTTGATTTCCAGGAACAGCACATTGCTCGCCTCAATCTTCTCGGCGCCCAGGGTCAGAACGCCAGCCACAACATCGGCCTCCTCTGTGACGGGCGTCAGACGTGAGCACTCTATATACTTATCTCTCTTGGTTTTATACTGACGGATGGCGGCAGAGTTGCTGAGTGTCACAGTCATATCCAGCAGCGGGTCATCCGGACTCCAGGAGAAGTCGGACGTCGTAATGCCCAACTCCTCCCAGTCCGCCAACCAATCATCAAAAAAGTTGCAGTCATCATTCACCAGATAACGGGTTATCTGAACCTTCTTCGCATCAAACGGCAACTTAATCTGCATACCATAATTGAAACGACGGGCATAGTTTATCTTATTCTTGAAATTATACACCATAACCCGCACCGTGGCGCCATCGGTGGCTGCCAGACAATCGACCTCAGAATCGTCCAAAGCCTCTATACCAACATCAGTCTTTACCTTGTACATCCCCTCGAACTTGGCAATATTGCGGGCCACATGATAGCTGATGATAGGATATCCGCTGATATTTCCTCCGGTGAGGAAGTTCCAGGTGGAGAAATAGTCCAGACCATTGTCAATGCCCTGCTTATACAGACGGGCATCGTAGGCTGCCTGCCAGGTGTAACCGGTGGTTCTGTTGTACAGGTCTTTACTGGATTTGCCAGAACGCAGTCCACTTAGGATACGGCCCTCATCTACACCAAAAATTACTCCGCTCAAGCCTGCCTTTGAGGCGGCATCTTTCAGCACCTTGATGGAGCCCGGCAAATCGTGACCGGAGGCAAAGGTTCCGGGGCAAACATCATAGAACGATGACGCAAGGAACTTGATGGGTGTGCCCTTACCGCCATTGGCATAGTTGCTGCCCGAAGCACAGTGCTCTATGAACTTGGCCTCGTCCCAGCCGCCTTCGGTGCAAGTCATGCTGTGGGCACCCACGAACACGTTAGGCCCAAGCACATCCACCAGTGCCTGCACGGTATAGTCATATAGCTTGCAATAGGCCTCAAAACTGTCGCTGCCCAGACCGCTCTTGGCCTTGAACCAGTCAAAGTTTTCATACTCGGTCATACATCCGAATCGCCAGGTACGTACTTCTTCCACACCGAATTCATCCACGAGAGCCTGAATAACGGCCTTGATGTAAGTGTAATACTGGTTGTAGTCATCCGGCGGATATATATTGGTGCCAAAAGTTCCGGTCACGGGATTTGTGGTGAGCTTTAAAGGCACACTACCAAGCTTAAGATGAGGTTTTGCACCCATTTTAAGCACGCCGCGACAGTTGGTTATCAGCGGTTCAAAATTGTAATCATCAAGCACGCTGCGATCTGTTGGCCTTCTGAACAAATCCCTCTCTGTGTTGCCGCCGGTGCACTGCATAAACTGTACGTAACGTACAAATTCAAAGACATCTGCTTCTTCATTTTTTTGGGGATGATAGTATAGTTTTCCCATATCCCACACATTGACGTTATCTGCGATATTGGGAAGCACGTCTCCACGTTGTGTGGCATCTATGATTATTTTATTGCCGTAAATATTGACGGATTTATCCTCCGGGTCAACATTCTTGTTGCAAGCGCAAGATATGGCAGCCACAATGGCAAACAATAGTATTACTCTTTTCATGGTTTTTTATTTTTGGCAGCAATAAACAACACTTTTTGCAGGAATTATAACCTTGAGCCCGCCGTCACTGGCGGACAGGGTTTCGCTGGGAGAAATCAGGGATCCGTCGTCAGGAAGTTTGCCCTCTTCATAACAGATATAATCAAAATCTCCCTGAGCATCGTTTTCTATCTTGATAGAAAGCTTTCTTTTATCCTGATTTGCAATGACATAAACCCACTTGCCATCGACATTCTTAAAAGCTGTGGCGGCGGCGAATTCGCGCCCCACCTCAACAGGATGAATCTCCGCTCCAGGCCTTACGCGACTGGAAAGCAGCGAATATGCATAATACTGCGGGCGGCATTCATAGTCACATTTGATGCGGGCATAGGTGGTATCCTGCGCATATTCTTCCTTGACTGAACGCCACAGGCCAAGCTGCTGCATCTGCTGATACTCGCCTTGGAAATGGTAGTACTGGTCTATCAGGCTCCAATAGCTGATGGCACAGGCGCCGCTGTTGAAGAAATTGAGCGCAAGGCGGGTGATGAGCACGCCGCGCTCATACTCGTCGATATCCCTCTGGCGGGAAGCGCCCACGCACTGGTTGCTGCCAAATTCGCCCACTATGTGCTTGAGTCCTGCGCGCTGTGAAATGGCCACATTGTTCCTCTCCCACTCCTCAATTTCAGAATTGGGAGTCGCATAGCCAAAGATGTATGTGTGGCTGTTGAATATGTCGGCTATGCCCTGCAACTGATCGGCACAAGCCTCCAGATAATACTGATGGGTGTCGATGTTGTCGGAAAGGTTAAAGCGGACCTTGTCGCGCACACCCAGACGGCGGAAATGCTTGTCCAGTGCGCGGCAGACCTCCATATAGCCCTCGGGCGGGATAATATCGCCGCCGGGCTCGTTGAAAGGGGTCACTTCGTTGACGCAGGTATAGCCTTTCTCCTCTATCAGATATTTGACCAGAGCGGCGAAATTCTCGCCGAACTCGTCGTTGTCCTTGGGCGGGCACATCCAGTTGTGGTTGGCATCCCAGTCGCACATAAAGCTGGTGGTGACATCGGCATATTCGTCTTCTATCATCTTGACGCTGCGGGTGCAACCCCAGATGGCCAGGCAGTCGCTCATATTGTTTTTCTGCGCAAGGTCCAGCACCTGACAGAGCGACTGCATCTCAACGGTGTTCCATTTGAATGCCGACATATCGGTGACAAACGGGTCGGCATTGTCGTTGTACGGCTCATACCATTGAGGCTGAATCATCACGCGGAACTTCTGCAGCCCCATACGCGTCACGCGGTCTTCAATTATCTGAAAGTCTTCTGCCTTTAGGCCGGCTCCGGGGCGGCCCACCACATTCTGCGCATAGAAATGGGGGTCGAATTCGGCGCCGATGGATTCCAGTGCCACAGGGGTAGCTTCGCCAATCTTAACCGCGGTGAAACCCTTATCGCCACCGGGCGTATCGGGCTTGCCCTGGCGGCCGCCGTTGCACGATGCTGACACAAGGAGCAAAGTTGCCAGCAGACAGCAGGATATTATTTTACTGGATTTCATATATACCCGTTTTATTTATCAATTGTCTGTAATCTTCTAGTTTGTACGGCGGTTCGCCATAGAGATAGTGGTTTGCAAAATCGCCGCCTGCAAGCTTATACCTTATCAGCAGCATCCCCTGACCCTTTCTGGCGGGAATCTTCTTGATGAGGGTGGCTGTATTGGCGGCGGCGGTAAATTCTCCGCTGTAAATAGTTTTGCCGCTTTCCACATCAATGACCTCAACCTCGCCGTCTGCATCTTTAAGAGTCTGATTGTCTGCCCTTAGATAATAGTATTTACTGTTGGGGCCATCGTCTGTGATAAGGCAGCAGACATCGTGATGGACATTCTGCAGATAGAAAAACGCCCGTTTCTTGCCACCGTAGTAATCGCTGATTGCATCGGAAAGCAGCGGCCATCCGTCGCGGATGTTCCACCAGATGATGCCGGTGCGATAGGGCCTGAGGCCCCTCCAGCGTTCCACAAAATATTTCATCGCCTCTGCCTGAACGCTCTGCGAGGCGAAGATAAAATCTTCAAGTTTGGCGGGGATTTCCCCGAAAATGGTTTTGACCTGATTGGTCATAAGGTCGTTGCGGCCGCCCTGAAACTTTTCGTCATAGATACGGTTGGCCTTGGTCTGCCACTCGTCGTTCCACATACCGGGTTCCCCATTCAGCCAGGGATTGACGCACTCAGCAGTGAACATCTTTTTCAAAGTCTCCATATTGGGGCAGCCGTGATATCCGATTTCACTTATGAACTGGCTCGGATTCTTCACATAATAATCGGCCTTGTAATAGCCGCGTGGCCCCCAGAGATGGTTCTCGGGGAGGTATTCATCGCCATTGCCCTGTTCCACAATTCGGGGGCTGTAGTAGGGCGAAGATGGCAGATAGGGCCGCGTAGGGTCCATTTCATAGACCACACGGGCGATGGTTTCTCGGGAAACGCGGTCCCGGTTGGGATCCAGCTTGAAATTGTGCAGACGGCCCCACACCATGCTCTGGTCGTCCTCGTTGTTGCCGCTCCAGAGCACCAGCGAAGGGTGGCTGCGCAGTTTGCGCACCACGCTTAGGGTCTCCTCCTCTATCATGGCAGCGAAATCATCGCGCTGGGAATAGTTGCCGCACCCCATTGCAAAGTCCTGCCACACCATTATGCCGTTTTCGTCGCACAAGTCAAAGAACTTGTGGTCTTCATAGACATTGCCGCCCCAGCAGCGCACAATGTTACAGTTCATCTCTGTCATCAGCCCCACGGCCTTATCGTAGTGGCTGGCGTCGCGGCTGTGAAGGGCGTCCAGAGGCACCCAGTTGGTCCCTTTGGCAAACACCGGTACGCCGTTTACTATAAACTGGAAGTGTCCGGGCTTGTCGGGAAGATTGACATCGTCGATATCCAGTTCCACCATCCTGATACCTATGCGGCGAATGTCGGAGTCATAGACCTCGCCGGTATTCTTGTTTACCAGTTGAACCGTGACATCGTAAAGCGCAGGTTCGCCATAACCTCGAGGCCACCAGAAGTCGACACCTTCCAGAGTAAAATCCATATAATCGGCAGCCTTGCGCATCAGATGTTCGCGCTTGAGAATCTGTTTACCTCCACGTGATATGGTTACCACCGCATTTACATTGTCAAATGCCTCAAAGGGCATCCTGGTCTGCAGATAGAGATATTCCTTGGCCTTTTGGGCTGGAACATCGATTTCATAGGTCATCCAGTGAGCGTCCATTATGCTCACCGGATTCTCAATCTTTAGAGTTACGTCTCGCCAGAGGCCGGCACTCACCAGACGCGGCATAATGTCCCAGCCGTAGGTACTGGGGGCACGGCGCACATATGCACTCTCTTCGTTGGAGAAGTTGCCTATGCTCAGGGTGCCCAGAAAGTATTTCTGGGCCTCCAGCACAGACGAGCGGATGATTACCTCAAGGGTGTTTTCTGTCTGAAGCAGTTTAGTGACGTCATATTCGTGCTCTATGAGCATATTGGCGGCACTGCCCACCTTCTCCCCGTTCAGGTAAATCTCCGCAAATGTATCGAGCCCCGCAAAGCAGAGTATGACCCTCTGCCCTTCCTTGACCTCGGGGCCCGGAAAAGTCTTTGTGAAACACCATTGATATCCCTCCCATTTGCGAAGGGTGTAGATATTATTGCCAATCATAGGGTCGGCTATAAGGCCGGCCTTTTCCAGGTCTATCTCCACGTTACCGGGCACGGTGGCCTCTATCACAGTCCCTTCCATGGCGGCAGCTTCGCCCGGAGTCATCACCGCAGCGGGAGGCTGCGGGAAGAACTTCAGGCTCCATTTCCCGTTAAGGGAGACCTCTGCGACGTGGCAGTAGCCTATCGCTGAAACCAGCAGCAACGCCGCGGACAACAATATCTTTTTCATAGTGCTATTCGGTTACAGTTTTGAATCTTTCGTTGTATTCGCGCATCATGTTGAAAGCCATTCTGCCGTAGGGCGTATCAGCCCTGAAACTCCATTCGATCTCTGCGTTGCGGGCAAAGTTCCACATCAGTGAGATCTGAACGCGCTGAGCATAATATGAGATGAAATGCTTTCGCACCATCAGCGAGTCGCCTTCGGCAGTTCTGGGACCGGTGAATTCACCGACATAATACACCTTACCAAGTTCAGCAGCAGCCTGCTTTGCATAAGCGATCTGCTCACTGCGATTCACCGTGCCCTTGTCGGAGAAGACCCTCGCGTCTTCATAGATGTGCTCTGACATGCCCGTCATAGGGTCCGGGTTCAATATTCCGCACATCTCCACATACTCGGCATAGCTGTCGGTAGTCCAGCTGGCCTGGGTCATCTGATGGTACTGCGAGTTGCGCATTATACTGTTGCCGCTGGCTATCACACGACCGTGTGGATCAAGCGTCTTGATGAGGTCTGCAAACCCTTTGTATGCCGTGGAAACCGCAGATGCAGGAATTGCAGCATAGCCAGCCATCTGAATATCGGCCGCAAGACTGAACTCATTGCCGAACTCCCACATAGCCACGCACTTGTGATCTTTAAGCGTATTGACTATATCGGAAGTGTAGCCAAGCATATGAGAATACGTCTTACTGGTAGTAAGGCCCCAGGCTGCCGGATCCTCCTTGTAATATTCCGGCACTGAGGCAGTGTTCCAAAATATAGATGGTATCAGCAGTATATGAGCTTCGTCGCACAATGTGGCCAGATATTCCAGATTCTCCAGATATTTCTGTTTCTGATCAAAATAGAAGTGGAGCTGCGAAGCGGCATAAGGACTCCCGCTTAAACGGACGATGGGCACCTGCTCTGCTTTGAGCACCTCCACCGTCTTTTCCATATTCTCCGTCTTCATACTATTCGACTCATGGCACTGAACAAACAGATTGTAGCAGTTCATCCCCGTAACATAGAGGGGTTTGCCTCCCAGAAACATTCGAGGGACAGTCTCCCCCTTGACTTGGAGTTCTCCCTGCTGGATGCCCAGTTCACCCGTATAATCTTCTGCCCAGTAGCGTTCCAAAGCACTGCGGCTATCCGTTGCCGGGTCATCTTTCTCGGGAGTCTTTTCGCAGCCACAGACAACAATAGCCGTAAGGGCCAGCAATGAAGCCACGAAAGAAAACAATTTATTCATACTCGTTTTTAATAAAAAGGAGGCCGGCCGGAATGCCGGCCTCCTTGGAATAAACATTGAAAATGTGATTATTCAGCCCACTTCATGCAGCGAACAGGCTGTCCACAAGCACGCTCGTAGTACATGTGAGCATCACCGGGAACAAGACGGAAACTTTGCTCAAGATCTACCCAGGATGCTGCGGCAGCAGTCCAGAGGCAAGGATATTTTCCATCTACACCATCCCACCAGTTATAACCGCTATTGTAGATAAATGAGCAACCGGGAACGGTGATTTTACCACCGAAAAGGCTCATGGAATGATCTGCATTCTCAGCGCCGCCATCACCCCAGCCTTCGCCGAGGCAGTCGCAGTGAGCCACTGCGTATCCCTTAGGGCACGGGTCAAAGATAGTCTTGATCATGGGATCGGGATGGCCGTGACCGCCAAGGCCCCACAAGAAACTCTGGCCCTTTTCAAGAAGCCATCCATTGCTGTTGGTAGATGCGCCAATGTACTCGATGGGATGAGCGATTGAATACTCAATTGAGTGAATTGTGGCATTCTCCTTGTCACCTTCGTTTCCTACACAAGGATGATACCAGCCTTCTCCTGCACCTGTGTCAAATGCAAGCACCCTTGAGAAAGGATCTTTACGGCCCCACTGATAGTACAGACCACGGGCATCCTCATCGGGACCTGTAGCGAACGCACCAAGGTTCCTATCCATAAGTGTCCAGTTTTCACTGCAAACAACGTCAACAGGCGCCTCTGCGCTCCAGATATGCCAGCTCCAGAGGATTGTTCCATCAGAAGCGGTTGCAGCAACTACTGCATTACCATCTTTATTTGCGCAAGTGAAGCAGATGTAACCGTCCTGGAGTTTTACATCGGTGATAAGATCTTCAACTTCCTGCCATACCAGAGCTGCGCCTGCAGGGCTGATAGCGGTGGAAGTGATAGGGAATGTAGAGTGCAGACCAGCATCGCCGTTACCGATTACGGTAGCCTTGATCTTGTAGTCGCCTCCGGTTGACACCATATAACAGTTGGCAGGACCTGCAAGCTCGGTATATACCTTGGGCTTGGGAGCCGCATCCTGGTTCACGGTAAGAACAGCAGAAGCAGTTCCGCAAGTGAATGTCACTTTGCCGGAGCGGGACTCATAAGCAGTATTCTCTGCTACGGTAACTTTAGCACCGGATACAGTGATCCAAGCTACATCAGGTTCACCCTTGAAGTCGCCGCTGGCAGTAACTGTCAGAGTCAGAGACTCGCCCTCGTAGGGAGCAGTCCAACTGGTGGTGTTAAGGCTGATTGAATCCTTAACTTCGGGTTCGGGTTTCTTGCAGCTCACAACAACGAGTGCGAGCATCAATGCAATTGCTAAAAACTTTTTCATTGTGTTTGTTGATTAAAAAGTTGGTTGATGAATATGAATAAATGTGTTCGAATTAATAACCGGGATTTTCCTTGAGATTAGGGTTGACGGCGGTTGTTCCGTCTCCGATCGGGAAGTAATAATTGCTAGCCGGGAATGTCGGGTCCTGAACCTTGCTGTCAATATGGTCTTCAAACTCTATCCAGAACCGAGGCTCTGCCGTTCTCTCTCCCTTGCTGTTGATAGAAGCCTTGTATGAAGGTAAGTCAAGGACATAGTAAATACCGGTATGCGGCTGAGACAGAACGGTTTCTGCTTCTCTCCAACGACGCAGATCCCAATAGCGGTGATTCTCGAAGCAGAGCTCGCAGAGGCGTTCTTTGCGGATTGCCTCCCTGGTGACACCACCCAGTTCTGCCACTCCGGCACGACTGCGGATCTGATTGACCGCATTCAGGGCATCGCCTACCCGACCAACCTCGAAGCAGGCCTCTGCATAATTGAGAAGGACCTCTGCGTATCTGAAGATTATGTAATCGGTGGTAGAACAGTTGAACCAGTTCATACAGTCGCTTGTCGGATCCAGATTCTTGGCTACGCCGAATCCAGTATGGGAGATTGATGACTTAAAGAGTTCGGTCATCTGGTCACCCCAGCACATCATGCCGTCGTAGGTATTATTGGTAACATCAAGATAGATGCTGCCATCTTCGAGGCGGAGCCCCCTGTAGAGACTTACTGTGTCATTACCCCACGGAGAGCCGACAGCGCCTGGCCAATGATATCCATTTGTCCATACCCAGGCACGCAGGCGGGGATCTCTCTGACCGAACAGCTCGTCCATTGTCCAAGCCTTTGACTTGAGCGTGTTGCGATCAATCTTTCCGGAGCGTCCATCTACATAATCGAACTCCTCAACAAAGTCATAATAAGGAAGAGCATACTGTCCCACGCTCCAGGCATTCGGTTTGGGCGACATGCAGATATCCCAACTCCAAAGGTCGGAACTCATCTGGCCGGCTACACCCTGATGATGCTTGGCAAGTAACACCTCTGTGTTATTCTTGACAAGGAATACATCCTCAAGATTCTTCACATAACCTTTGCCCATGCTACCTTTATATAGGGCATGGCCGCTCTTGGTCATTATCTCATCACAAGCATCTATTGCTATGTTATAATATTCCTTGGGGTCCGCATCAATACCCAGGATGCCATCCATCTGAACGGTGCCATACTGGGCGATACTTCCGGCATAGAGGGCAGCCCTGGCAGCCAGTGCCAGTGCCGACCATTTGCTTGCACGGGCGCTGACGGGATTCTCCTCCAGATTATCAGCTGCAGCCAGGGCTTCGTTAATGATAAAGTCCCAGCATTCCTTCTCCTTGTTGCGGGGGGGATAAATTTCTTCTTCACCGGCATCTATCTTGGTCTCTTTTGTAATCAGAGGCACACCGCCATAACGCTTGACAATAGCGAAATAGTTGAATGCTCTCAGGAAGCGGGCTTCCGCCTCACGAGCCTTGGCTGTAGAAAGTGTGGAGGTCTCCATACTTTCGATGAAGTGATTCAACTGCCTATTGAGGTAGTAGCCGTTGCTCCACCAGCGCAGGTAGCTGCTGTTGCTCTGGATGCCGTACAATTTCATCCCATGGTAGCTGACCTGGGCACCACGCTCGCAATATTTAGCCTCGTCGGCAATTGTTGTGGTGTGAATAGGGCCTTCACCCTGAGCGGAATAACCAAGATTGGTATTCCACGCATAACCCTCTCCCCTTGCGAAATCTATATTTCCAGGACAGGTGCCGCTATATGTGCAGAGAGCGTCGTTTATCATAAATACACTCATCGCATATAGGTCTGCAAGATGGCTCTCTATCAGATATTCATCCTGCCATACCTGCGCATCGGTATATTGATTTGTAGGGACCTGCTCCAGCGGGTCGGTACAGGAAACAGCCGTGAAAAGAGCTGCCAGTATAAAAGCGTATAATATCTTTTTCATAACTTTTTCCATGTTAAATTATAATACAAGATTGCAGCCGAGGCTCATGGTATATTGCTGAGGATAAGCGTATCCGATGGTTCCGGTAGATTCCGGATCCACCCCGTATTTGCTGATGTTGCTCAGTGTGAAGAGGTTCATGCCACCGACATAAATGCGGAACTTGGTGATTCCGATTTTCTTGGTGAGGCGCTCGGGAATAGTATAGCCCACCGCAAGATTCTTCAATCGGGCATAAGCACAGTCGCGATAGTAGAAATCGGTGCCATAACCGTTTGTTATAGCTCCAGCGGGGCGACTTACAAGCGCATTGGGATCGGGATTATGTCTTGCGTCAAAATAGAGGTCGCAATAAGTAGCCGTGTTCCAGGCATAGCTCATACCAATTGTGTAGCCCCATGCTCCTTGAATCAATGCCTGTACGTCAAATCCACGCCAGCCCATATTAATGTTCAAACCTCCCATCCAGTGAGGCATACTGCCCTTGCCGATAATCTGCTGGTCTCTCCAGTTGATGACACCGTCATCGTTGGTATCCAGGAAAATAACGTCACCAGCCTTGATTGTGGAGTTGTCGTTGTTCAGGTCATCGAAGCTGAAAGGCCAGGCAGCAGCATCTTCGTCGGTCGCAAACAGGCCGGCAGTCTTATAACCTAACTGGCGGTCAGTATACTGGCCTTCGTTTACATATAGCCTTATACGGTCAGGATCGGTCTCCTCTGCCTGATCGTAATAGGTCCATCTGGTGCGGTTGTACGAAACATTGGCGCTGATGTCGTAGAAGAAGTCTCCGATACGGTTCGCCGTGCCCAGCATAACTTCAAAACCGCGGGTACGGGTCGCATTCAGGTTTTCCTGAGGAAGCGTAGCGCCGAATGTTGTCGGAAGGCTCTGGCTACGGTAGCCGGGGATGCCGGTACGGTCGCGCTGGAATACATCCACCTCTCCATAGAGCTTGCGAGCCCAGAGAGAGAAGTCAAGACCAAAATTAATAATCCTCATCTTCTCCCACGTCAGCTCTTCATTGGCCAAACCTTTTGAAATAAGGCCGTTATAGCTCTGATCTCCAAATACGTAAGAGAGATCGTAGCGATATCCGGTCAGATAGTTGAAATCTGCCACAGCGTCATAACCGGAGGTACCCATACTTGCACGCAATTTGAGCAGATCAAATGGACTTCCTGCCATGAAATCTTCCTTGGCAATGTTCCAACCCACTGATACGCTGGGGAAATAACCCCATCTGTGCCCTTTCATAAAGCGGGATGAAGCATCGGCACGGAGAGTCGCCTCAAAGAGATATTTCTCTGCGTAGCTGTAGTTCAAACGGCCGATCCAGGAACGGCGGCCATAATTACTGCTGCCGGAATCATTCACCGCAGTCTCTTTATCGCCCGACATCATCTCCTCAATTATTGTGGAGTCAAATTTCTCACGAGATGTCCAATAATTGCGATAATGGCTCAATGTCGTCTCATACATCGCCAAAGCCGATACGTGATGCAGGTCAAAGTCGTGGTCATATTCCAGCGAATACTGCTGTACGATTGTGCTGGCCAGACTTGTATCCATCCTCAGACTGCTGGGAGCCACACTGCCTCCTGCGAAAGCATATTTGTTCAACTTCTCATTGTATGTATAGAACTGACCTCTCTTGTGCATCCATTTGAGGTCATACGTTCCGTATGTATATAGTATGTTGGCCTTAGCCTTCAAGCCGGGGATAAACGGGAACAGATACTCGGCAAAACCGGTCACCTTGAAGTTGTTGTTGTTTGTGCGATAGTAGCCGCTGTTATCGATATTTACAGCCCAGATTGGTGAACCGTTCTGCATATTGGCGTAGGAAAGCAGGTTCTCATCGGGCAGATACAGCGGATATCTGGGGTCGGCGGAATAGATGATACCATCCCAGAAGTTTGTACCGTCCTGGAAAAGGTCACCGCCAGAAGGGTAGTTCTTGCAGTCCTTCATATACTGCATATTCATACCCGCGTTAATCTGGTCTGTCACCTTGGCTATGAAATTCGTCTGGAAGTTAAACCTGTCATAATAACCGCTGTTGGGTTTGAACTGCAACTCCTGACGGTTATAGCCGGCATATCCATAATACTTGATACGATCAGTTCCACCACTTATGGATATATTGTGGTTTTGCTGAGGAGCATATTTGCGTACTACCTCATGATACCAGTCAGAATTCAGATAATTAGGATCTTCTCCCAACTCATACGCAGCAATATCTTCCGCCGAATAGGGCGCCCTGTCGGGATTCTTGCCTTGATTCAGATACACATCGTTCTGGTACTGGGCCCTCTGGGCAGAAGTGGCCGGCAAAGTTGTCACGATGTTGCTCTGCATTGTCACGGAAGAATTGACTGTTACGGTTGCTTTAGCGTTGGAACCACGCTTGGTGGTGACCAGGATAACACCGTTACCGGCACGGGCACCGTAAATGGAGCCGCTACCGTCCTTCAGGATGGAGATACTCTCTATCTGCCCCGCGTCGAGATCCGCGATGCTGCCCTCTATGCCATCCACAATAACCAGCGGACTGCCAAAACCACGGATAATGAGACTGGCATTATCCTGTCCGGGCAGACCTGAAGTCTGCTTGGATACCAGACCCGGCAGTTGGCCGGCCAACACGTGGGTGGTATTGACCACCGGTGCAACGGTGATTTTGCCTGAATTGATCTGGGCGACACTACCGGTAAGGGTAGCTACCCTTTGAGTACCATAACCGACCACAACCGCCTCGTCCAGAAATTCATTGTCGGTAACCAGTACGACAGTCATAGAAGGTGCCGCCTTTACATCCTGTGTAACATATCCGATACAGGATATGGTCAGCGAGGCCTTATCGGCCACGATGATGGAAAAACGACCGTCCGCATCGGTAACGGCACCGTTGCGGTCATTGCCCTTCTCCACCACATAAGCACCAACAACAGGCAGGTTGTCTGAATCCACAACCGTACCCTTGGCGGTGATCCTGCCCTGCGGTTCGTTCGCTAAAGCGGTTAAGCAACCGCCTATAAGCAAAGCAAACAGCGCAAATACAGAAAAAAATGCTGATTTTTTCATAGGCTTTCTTTTGATTAATAAATATCCATTTTGCTATTCGTCTTATTGTATTCTACCAATTATCTGTGCGGAAAGGGTATAGCGGCAGCCCTGCCAGGTTCGCCACATTGCCCAGTTGAAAATTCTTATAACAATAACGGACTGCAACCGGTTCTTTAACTTCCGGACAAGTAATCTCAATGCACTCCCTGAAAAAGCGTTTTGCAGAGGCCTTGTGAAAGACCTTGTCCGCACCTGCAACCTCGAAACCGACAAGATTCTCGGAGCGGTACAATCCGCCAAATTCGTTGTCCAGATAAACACGGACCGTATCACCACTTATCTTCATCTCCCTGAAACGAGGACCCTCACATATGATGTCCTTCATTCCATATGTCTTATTTAAAGCCACAAAGGCCAGCCGCTCACCTACCTTCCGTTTCTGAGAAGGATGAATCTGATTTTCCTCCCAGTCATACATACAGTCATTGGTGCAAATCATGTGGCTGTTTGGAATAACCTCCATGGCATTGAACTGGATTTCGCGCATGTGCGCGGCACGGGTACCATCAGAATCATCATAAGAATAAGGCGCGATCTCCACGTAATAGAAAGGCACCTCTTCACCACGGCCATAACCCTTGCGCCACTGATCCACCATAATGCCAAGCCTGCGCGGGTAATCCTCAGTAGCATACCAGATATTACTCTCACCCTGATACCATATTATTCCCCGGGCAGTGTAGTTCTTGACAGGCCAGTAAGTGCCGTTGCCCCAGACCATGGGCCGGACTTCCTCCGGCTTGATAGCGTTGATTGCGTCTTCGCTCAGATCCTCATCTGTGTATTTTTTCAGGTTTTCTTCACTGATCCAACTTTCCACACGTGTAGCGCCCATGTTAGCCTGGATCAACCCGATAGGGATATCCAGCGCTTGATAAAGCAGGCGACCGAAGAAATATGGTATCGCATCACTGTACCTTACAGTTGCCGGACTGCAGATTCTCCATTCGCAAGGGGCATCATCCAAAGGCGTAATACTCATTTTTGGAGGGACTTTCAAATAACGAACTCCTTTTGAATTCACAGCATCAGCCACTGCACTGTTATAATCTTCCACCGGACAGTCGTCATAGCCGGCTATCGGCATTCCCATATTGCTCTGGCCTCCGCACACCCAGATATCACCTACAAGGACATCCTTGACTGTGACCTTTTCACCGTCATTGAAAGTAATTGTCTGGGGAGTGAAACTGGCCTTCGGGGTCTTAACCTTTAGGATGAACTTGCCTTCATCGTCGGTTTGGGCCGTATATCTCTCCTTGGACCACGAGACAGAAACCTTGATTGTCTTTCCTTTTTCTGCCCAACCCCAAAGATTTGCCTCGCACTCCTGTTGGATTATCATTCCGTCACTTATGGCGTGAGGAAGGCGCACCTTCGCATCCGTGGAAACAGAAGAGACCACGGATAGCACTACAGCGGCTAATATAATCTTATGGAGATTCCTCATTATTGTTCGTCAATTAAAAACTTATGCGTTCCGCCTGTCGTTTCTATAATCTTCCCTCCATACTCCACCGTCGCCTTCATATTCGCCGGGACGGTCACATTTAATTCGATGCCGTCGGCTGTGCGGTGCCATTCGCTCTTTATCAGTCCGCGGACCGACTTGTATTCCGCCTTGGCCCAGTCGAGACCTTCGGGGGTGCAGGGTTTGAAGGCCAGAGTGCAACCTCCGTCCGCATCCATATCAAAGCGGATTCCGGCTAGATACTTCACCATCCAGGCGCTTATGTCGCCCAGGAATACGTGATTGGCCGATGAATCGCGGAAGCCTACCATATCGAGCCGCCACACTTCAGCCAGGGTGGTCAGTCCCTGCTTGATCCACGCACCCCAGGAAGGGATCTCTTCCTGACACATCATCTTGTAGACGGTGTCGGCATAGCCGTATTCTGCCAGCACTCGCGGTACAAATTTGCTGCCCACGCTGCCAAAGTTCAGGAAGTAGTTGTTGTCCACGATGCTTTGGTTCAGATTGGCAGCTACCTGCGCCTTATATTCCTGCGGAACTATGTCAAACATCAGAGCCATCCCCTGCCCGGCCTGCGAGCCGTTGCCATAGAGACAGGTCTCTTTATTAAAATGCTTTTTGTTGATCAAATCTTTCAGGAATTCTGCTTTTTCCTGATATTTTTTTGCATCGCGGCCCAAAATCCCGGCAAAGCGGGTCATCAGCACATTCTGCCAGTAGTAGAAAAGCGACGTGCTGTAGTCGGTGGGAGTCGGGGTGTCGTAGTAAACCCAGTCCCCTATGCCGTAGGTCACCGTGCCGTCTGGATCCAGGCGCCGGCCCAGATAGTCCAGATAGCGGTCGCAGGTGTCAAATATGGTCTCGATGGCTTTGGTGTCACCGTAGTAATGCATCAGAGCCTCGGGAATCATACAGAAGGCAGATGCCCATACCGGGCCTATCCAGTCTTCGTAGCCCCAGCCGGAGGTGGGCACAATGCCGGGCAGGTTGCCTTCGGCGTTCTGGCTGTCAGCCATATCATTAACCCACTTCTCATAGAATGTGAGGCCGTCGTAGTTCAGCAGGCCCAGGTCTATCGCCAGGTTTGCATCTGCGGTCCAGCCGTTTTTCTCGCGGTGGGGGCAGTCGGTGGGGATAGTGACCAGATTACCCAGATAAGACAGTTTGGATGCTGTGTTAATCTTGTTTATCAGGTCGTTTGAGCACTCAAAACTACCCACGGGCTGCACGTCGGTGTGGATAAAGAGTGCCTTCAGCGACTCTTTGGTAAGGTTAAGAGGTTTGCTTGATGCAACCTCAACAAACTGGAATCCGTGATATGTAAAGCTTGGAGTGAATTCCTCTTCCCCGCCCTTGGCATAATAGATATCGGTCTGCATCTCAAAATCGGGCTTCGGATAGAAGTAGATATCTATGTTGCCCATCTGAATGGAGCCGTCCTCATTTTTGAGTTCGCCGTGACGCAGGGTTATCTTGGTGCCGGGCTCTGCACCGGACAGGGCCAGGCTGCTCACGCCGGAGATATTCTTGGGAAAAGTAAACACATAAAGGGTGTCGGAGAATTTCTTCATATCCACAGCCTGCAGCTTTTCACAAACAACAGCCGGGGGATTCTGCTGCGCCACAAGAAGCGGCGCAGGGGCATCCACAGCTGTGGCGGCTGCCCAGGCCGAATCGTCGAAGCCGGGAACATCCCATCCGGGAATCTCCAGGCGGGCATCGTAGATTTCTCCGCTATATATATTATTTGAAAGTGATGGTCCTGTGGTTGTTTTCCAGCTGGAATCTGTAGGAACGATTTCTTTGCTGCCGTCTTTATAAGTAATGTGCAGCTCGGCTATCATACGGGCGCGTCCCCGCCAGGGGGCCTTTTCAAAATCCCAGGTAGCGACCCTACCTATCTCGTTGTAAAAGCCGTTGCCCAGCACAGCGGCCAGCACATTATCTCCCTGAACCAGAAGGTCCGTGACATCGATTGTAGAATATAGATTGCGTTTGCTGTAATCGGTATAGCCGGGATCAAGTGTCAGCGGGCCAGCGCTTTTGCCGTTGATTTTCAGCTTATAGTATGCTGCCGCGCTGATATACAGCCTGGCCTTGTCTACATCCTTGCCTATATTGAAGCTCTTGCGAAGCATCGGCGCGGGGGCAAATTCCTTGTCGTTGGAGTCGCTAATCCATTTTGCCTGCCAGGAAGTATCGGACAGAAAAGCCGTCTCAAACGTCTGCACGCCGCAGGCGGGATGGGCGCCGCCCACCATCTTGACCGCCACCTGCCAATAATAAGTAGTGTGCGATTTCAAAGCCGGACCGGCATACACAGCTCTCTGAAGTGCCGATTCAACTACCCCGCTGTCCCATACAAGATTCTTGAACACTGCATCAGTAGCCACGCGGATCCTGTAGGAGCGCTGCATATCACCAGCCGCACTGTATTCCCAGGTGAACCGGGGGTTCTGGGTATCTAAGCCTATGGGGTTGGTCTGATATTCACAACGGACATTTTCCAGACGAGCCGACTCTTTGCAGGAGGCAATCACCAGCAAAGCAGCCAGAAGCAGTATCAATTTATTTAACCGGTTAAGTTGTTGCATATAACAAAATCTGTTTTTATCTAAGGGTCATTTCACAATTAATAGTAACCGCGCAATCTTTCAATTCCTCCCCTCCTTCTATCTCTTCGATGAGAATATCCATCGCCTTGGCTCCCAGCTTGGGAATATCCATCTGCGCGATGCTTATCTCCGGCAGCAGCAGACTGAATTCGGGCAGCGAATGGATACAGGCCCACCCGGCACCCTTCTTAGAATCCAGCCCGCGGCCTGCAAACCATACATATACCGGCAGTACAAGCACGTGGGAAGTAAAGAATATGCCATCCAGGTCCGGCACCTCGGATATCAGCCGGTCCAGTTCTGCATTTATCTGTTCTATTGAAGCCTGCGGCGGAAGATCGCAAATCAACTTCTCGTCAAGCTCGATGCCGGCATCTTCAAGAGCCCGCACATAGCCCTGGTGGCGAAACTGCATATTTACCAGATTGTGCGCAGTGGTCATAATGGCTATCTTGCGGCAGCCCTTGCCAATCAAGTGGCTCACGAGCTCATAAGCGCTCTGCTCGTTGTTCACGCTAACACAGGGCGCAACCGCGCCGGGCACAGGACGGTCCAGCAAAACCACTTTGCCGCCGCCGGACAGATAATCGCCAAGCCACTGCGCCCCCTCTGTAGGAGTAGAGATGATGCCGTCTACCCTGCGACGGTCAAAAGACGAAACAAGCGATGCCTCCCGCTCGTGGTTAGACTCAGAAGTGGCAATC
>JAFRRR010000014.1 GCA_017428035.1 Bacteroidales bacterium
ATTGGTGGTTCTGGAGAAAGCCCTCGAGGCCTACCCCGGACGTGTAGATTAAGCAATGAAGGACGGAAAAAACATAATTCTTGGAATAGAATCAAGTTGCGACGACACATCTGCAGCAGTGCTTCAAGACGGGTGGCTGCTGGCAAACGTAATGGCATCGCAAGAAGTTCACCGCAAATACGGCGGCGTCATCCCCGAACTGGCCTCCCGGGCACACCAGCAGAACATACTGCCGGTAGTCTCTCAGGCCCTGGATCAGGCCGGAGTGACTATGGACAATGTGGACGCAATAGCCTTTACGCGCGGCCCGGGTCTGCTTGGCAGCCTTATCGTGGGCACCTCCTTCGCCAAGGGACTAGCCCTTGCATCAGCTAAACCTCTGGTTGAAGTAAACCACCTTCAAGGCCACATTTTATCGCATTTTATAAAAGTAGAAGGTCGCGATAATACACAGCCGGAATTCCCTTTTTTGGCACTTCTTGTCTCGGGTGGACACACCCAGATAGTAAGGGTTGACGATTACCTGCAGTTCACCGTGCTGGGCCAGACCATAGACGACGCTGTAGGAGAAGCTTTTGACAAATGCTCCAAGATGATGGACCTGGGATACCCCGGCGGCCCCATTATTGACCGTCTGGCCAAAGAAGGCAACCCCAAGCGGTTCCGCTTTGCCAAGCCCAATATTCCCGGCCTGGATTTCAGTTTCAGCGGCATAAAGACCTCCCTGCTGTATTTCCTGCGCGATTCTCTTAAAGAAGACCCCGATTTTATAGAAAAAAATAAAAATGACCTTTGCGCCAGTTTCCAGAAAGACCTGGTGGACATTCTGATGAAAAAACTGGTAAAGGCCACAGAAATAACCGGCATAAAACAAATAGTGGCCGGCGGCGGCGTGGCTGCAAATTCAGCGCTACGCACTGCCATAACTTCAGAGGGGGTCAAACGGGGCTGGAGCACCTTCCTCCCGGAGTTGCGCTTCACCACCGACAATGCTGCAATGATTGCGATTGTGGGTTATTATAAATATCAGAAAGGTCTGTTTAGCAATCTAGAAGCAGCCCCCATTTCACGCGCTGCTGAATATACACTGTAATCTCCGGCAGATGAAAATCATTGAGGTAGCATACCCGGTGAACCACACCCCGACCACAGAAGAGCTGACAGCATCCGCTGCCAGGGCCTGTGGCGTTCCAAAAGGCAAAATAGTCCGATGCGACATAGTGCGCAGGTCACTGGACGCGCGGGGAGCACTACTGTACCGCTACCAAGTGAGAGTATTGCTAGAGGGAGATGCTCCTACAAAAGAGTACAGCTTCCATTACAAAAATGTTTCATCCTCTAAGCCAGTGATAGTTATAGGCGGAGGGCCGGCGGGAATGTTCGCTGCTCTCACTTTGCTTCAGAGAGGCCTGAAACCCGTCATTCTGGAGCGGGGAAAGGATGTACATAGCCGGAAAAAGGACATTGCCGCCATTTCGCAGAAGGGTTTGGTGAATCCAGACTCAAATTACTGCTATGGAGAGGGCGGCGCAGGCACATTTTCAGATGGTAAATTGTTCACTCGTTCAAGCAAAAGGGGTGATATATTTGAAGTATTGCATCAAATGGCTGCATTCGGTGCGCCGCAAAGTATCATTACCGATGCCCGGCCACATATAGGAAGCGACGTTCTTCCAGGGATGGTAGAGTCTATACGTGAGTGCATTACAAATTATGGTGGGGAGTATCACTTCAACAGCAAAGTCACCGATTTGAAGCAATCCTCAGGGGACGGTGCCCGCTGGGAAGCCATATGCGAAGGGGGAATTACCTTCAAGGCGGACAATGTGATTCTGGCCACTGGGCATTCTGCCCGTGACATATATTTCTTGTTTGACACAAAAGGCTGGTTGCTTGAGCCTAAAGACTTTGCACTTGGAGTAAGGGTTGAGCATCCGCAAAGCCTTATCAACAACATTCAGTACCACGGACGGTGGCAGCCCGGCATCCCTCCGGCAGAGTATTATCTGGCAGAACAGATCCACGGACGGGGTGTTTTCTCTTTCTGTATGTGTCCCGGTGGCATTCTGGTCCCCTCTACTACAGAAAACGGGGCAATTGTGCTGAACGGTATGTCCAATTCGCAACGCAACGGCGCTAGGGCCAATGCAGGCATAGTGGTTCAGGTAGGGTTGGAAGATGTAACTGACTATAGCAAATACGGTACATTCGCCTTACTTGAATTTCAACGTGAAGTAGAAGAGACAATGTTCCGCTTCAGCAATTCACAAAAGGCTCCGGCTCAGAGAATGGTAGATTTCTGCCGCGCAAAACGCTCTGCCAACCTACCTGCAAGTAGCTATACTGCAGGCACAACAGAGGCTCCACTTACAGAATTACTTCCGCCTTTTATCGCAGACCGGCTGCGTGGCGCCTTCCCGCTGTTTGACCGTAAGATGAAGGGATATTATACTAACGATGCTTTGCTGCTTGCCTGCGAGTCCAGAACCTCCTCGCCGGTAAGGATTCCCCGCGATCCTGCTTCGCTCCAGCATCCCCAGCTTCCGGGACTCTACCCTTGCGGCGAAGGTGCAGGCTACGCCGGGGGCATTGTCTCCAGTGCCCTGGACGGCATTGCCGTGGCCAATATCATTTAGTTACAATTTTTTTTATTATATTTGTTAAGTTTTGTTGACTTTTCGACCAAATAATTAATAGCAAATGAAAAAGTATTTAGCAGAAATGGTGGGCACTATGGTGCTCGTACTTCTCGGCTGCGGCGCAGCTGTAAGTCTCAACTGCGGTCACGATGCAGCTTCTGTTGTAGGTACCGCTCTGGCATTCGGTATGGCAGTCATCGCTATGGCTTATACCATCGGTAACATCAGCGGTTGCCACATCAACCCCGCTATCACACTTGGTTGCTGGATCAGCGGCCGTATGGGCGCAAAAGACGCTCTGCTCTATATGTTGTTCCAGGTTATCGGTGCATTCATCGGTAGCGCACTGCTGGCCCTGATGGTTCACTTTGTGGGCGCAGAAGGCACAACAACAGGTGCAAACGCCTGCGCAGAGGGCCCTGTGGCAGCTATGGTAGTAGAGATCATCCTCACTTGCATCTTTGTGCTAGTAGTGCTTGGCACCACCGATGCAGAGAAGGGCGCCGGCAATTTTGCAGGCCTCGCAATCGGTATCTCCCTGATCCTTATCCACCTGGTTGGTATCCACTACACCGGCACATCTGTGAACCCTGCCCGCAGTATTGCTCCCGCAGTGTTCGAGGGTGGTGCAGCTCTCCAGCAGCTCTGGGCATTCATCGTTGGTCCGTTCATCGGTGCAATCCTTGCAGCTTGCATCTGGAAACTCGTTAAGCCCGCAATCAAGAAATAATCGCCCTGCGATTAGAAATGAAAAAGGGTGACCCACACGGGCCACCCTTTTTTACTCTCCACCCTGACCTATTTACTAAGAATCTTGGTAATCTCGTACCAGCTGCGGTCAATGGCGTTGTGCTTGCTTATGGCATCGTCAAACGGCGTGTATACGGTCTGACCGTTCACTCGGCCTATCATCACGCCGCTCTGGCCGTCCAGCAGGGCGCCCACGGCCTCGTAGCCATAGATGCTGGCCAGCACGCGGTCTGCGCAACTCGGCGATCCTCCCCTCTGGATGTGCCCAAGGGTGGTGACGCGCACTTCGTAGCTGGGAATGCGTTCTTTGACAGCCTTGGCAACTTCTGCGGCGCTGCCCAGATGTCCGCCTTCTGCCACCACCACTATGCCGCTGGTTTTGTTTTTGCGGCGGCCAATCTTCAGATAATCCACCAGAGAGTCTATATCCTTCTCTATCTCAGGGATAAGAGTGACCTCACTTCCGGTGGCGATGCCGGTGTTGAGGGCTATGAAGCCGGCGTCGCGCCCCATAACCTCCACAAAGAATACCATATCGTGGCTGTGGGCGGTGTCGCGGATCTTGTCTATGGCATCCATAGCGGTGTTTATGGCGGTGTCAAAGCCTATAGTGAAGTCGGTGCCGAAGATGTCATTGTCTATGGTTGCGGGGATGCCCACAACGGGGAAGGCAAAATCCTTAAAGATATCGTTGGCGCCGCGGAAACTGCCGTCGCCTCCAATCACCACCAGCGCATCCACACCCTCTGCCTTAAGACCGTCTATGGCCTTGCGGCGCACCTCGATGTCCTTGAATTCAGGGCACCGGGAAGTATGGAGTATCGTACCGCCCAGATTGATGATCTTGGAAACCGATTTGGACTCCATAGGCACAAAATCGCCCTCTATGAGGCCCTGATAGCCACGCATAATGCCCACAACGTCCAGTTGGTAGAATATAGCCGTGCGGACCACCGCGCGGATTGCAGCGTTCATACCGGGGGCGTCCCCGCCCGAGGTGAGCAGCGCTATCTTATTGATTGTCTTTTTCATATCGCTATTTTATGAATTGCTGGTACGCAGCCACCGCCAGGGCGTCGCAACGCTCGTTTTCGGGATGGCCGGCGTGTCCCTTTATCCAGTTGAATGTTACGTGATGTTTGTTGTATATCTGCAAAAAGCGCTTCCAAAGATCCGGATTGGCCTTCTTTGCGAAGTCCTTCCTGACCCAGTCCCAAAGCCACCCTTTGGTGATGGCATTCACCACATAAGAAGAGTCGCTGTATACCTGGACATCGGCATTATCCCACTTGATGGCCTCCAGACCCACAATCACCGCCAGCAGTTCCATCCTGTTGTTGGTGGTCTGCTCGAAGCCTTCTGACATCTCCTTTTCATAGTCGCCGCACCGAAGCACCACTCCATAGCCACCCGGCCCGGGATTGCCGGAGCAGGCACCGTCGGTGTAGAGATATATGGTGGGACGCTGCATTACTCGGGGAGATATGTCCTGTCGGGAGCGTTCTTGGTCTCGAATACGTTTATTTTAAGAGGATTTGCGGTAATCTCCTGATAAGTAGCGCGGTGCCTGCACACATCCACCGCCATAAACAGCGCATACAGCATCGAGCGGGGACTTGCCAGATTCTTGCCTGCTATATCATATCCGGTACCGTGGTCCGGCGATGTGCGCACCACCGGCAGGCCGGCAGTGAAGTTGACACCCTCGTCAAAAGCAAGTGTCTTGAAGGGAATCAGGCCCTGATCGTGATACATTGCCAGGACGGCATCAAACTTTTCATACTGGTTGGTACCGAAGAATCCGTCGGGAGAGAACGGTCCGAAAGCCAGGATGCCTTCGCGGTTGGCAGCCTCCACGGCAGGGGCAATGATCTCTATCTCCTCGCGGCCAAGGGTACCGCCGTCGCCGGCATGCGGGTTGAGCCCAAGCACGGCGATTTTAGGTTTTTCCCTGCAGAAGTCGCTCTTGAGCGAAGCGTTCATAACCTTGAGCTTGGAGACTATCAAATCGGGATTGAGCACTTCCGACACCTTTGCCAGCGGAGTATGGTTGGTGGCAACACCCACCTTCAGGCGCTCGCTGCACATAAACATCAGCCCTTTGCTGTCGGGGAACTGACTCTCCAGATATTCTGTATGGCCGGGGAATGCGAAGCCCGACTCCTCCATAAGATGCTTGTTGATAGGAGCGGTCACCAGGGCATCTATAGAGCCGTTTTTAAGATCCTCCACAGCCGCCTTAAGAGAGGCAAACGCAGCGGTGGCACCCTCTTTGGTGGCCTGCCCGAACTCGATGTTGAAAGTGTCGGGGACGCAGTTTACAATATTGACTCTCTTGGCCTTGGCGTCTGCAGCAGAAGCCACCACATTGGTGCTGAGCTGCTCCGCCTCTTCTATAAGTTTTTTGTTGAAGCCGAACATTTTGGAAGAGCCGTAGACCACAGGGATAAACATATCCATCATCCTTGGGTCAGCCAGGGCCTTGATAATAACTTCGTATCCTATTCCATTGGAATCACCCTGAGTGATTCCTATTGTGAGCATTTTTGACATTTTTTCAAATCTGTATCAGGGCAAATATAGCTATAAATTTTTAACTTTGGTTTTTGTATGAGCGGGTACATACTGGACAAAGAGATAACCTATTTGCCGGGAGTCGGGCCCAAACGGGCGCAGCTTCTGGAAAAGGAACTTGGCATACGCACGTTCAGGGATTTGCTCTACACCTTCCCCTTCAGGTATGTAGACCGCAGCAAGTTCTATGCAATCAGCGAGATAGACTCCACCTCCGCCTACATACAGCTGCGCGGCGCCATCAAGAGCGTCTCGCTGGCCGGCAGCGGCAAGGGAACCCGCCTGATAGCCATTCTGGGCGACGGCACCGGTTATATAGAACTTGTCTTTTTCAAGGGAATAAAGTGGATGCAGGAGAAACTCAAGGTGGGCGAAGAGTACATCGTGTTCGGAAAACCCTCTGTCTTTAACGACCGCTTCAATTTTGTCCATCCCGAGATAGAACCTGTTTCAAAGGCGGCATCCGTCTCCGGACCCACCATCACAGGCGTTTATTCCAGCACCGAAAAACTCCAGAGCGGAGGCATCTCCAACAAATCTTTCACGATGATGCAGCGGCGCCTGGCAGAGATTGTGGCCGGCACCATACAGGAGACACTCCCCGGGTGGTTCCTCCAGGAAAAGAAGTTGATACCGCTGGAGCGGGCCTTGCACGACATCCATTTCCCGCCAGATATGTACGCGCTGGAACAGGCCCGCAGCCGGCTCAAATACGAAGAACTGTTTTACCTGCAGCTGGCCCTTGTCAAACAGAAATTCATAAAGATGCGCGAGGGCAGCGGCGTGGTCCTGGCCCGCCTGGGCGATGCCTTCAACTATACCTACAGTCACCTTCCCTTCCCTCTTACCGGCGCGCAGAAACGTGTCTTGAAAGAGATCCGGGCCGATGTCACCAGCGGAAAGCAGATGAACCGCCTGCTGCAGGGCGACGTGGGCAGCGGCAAGACCATGGTGGCCCTTTTCTCTGCCCTTCAGGCCATTGACAACGGCTATCAGGCCTGCATCATGGCCCCCACCGAAGTGCTGGCCGTGCAGCATTACAACGGCCTGCAGAGATACATCAATCCCGATATCGTGAAGATAGCGCTGCTCACCGGCAACACCAAGACCAAAGAGCGGCGGGAGATATACGCCGGCCTGGCCGACGGCACCATCAATCTGGTGATAGGCACCCACGCCCTGATAGAGGACAAGGTGCAGTTCAATGCCCTGGCGCTGGCCGTTATAGACGAGCAGCACCGCTTTGGCGTGGATCAGAGGGCCCGGCTGTGGTCCAAATCGGAAATCACCCCGCACATACTGGTGATGACGGCGACACCCATTCCCAGGACTCTGGCAATGACGCTATACGGCGACCTGGACGTCTCTGTGATAGACGAGCTGCCGCCCGGCCGCAAGCCCATTGTCACCACCCACGCAGGAGAAAACCAGCGGCACAAGGTATACGAGTTTATGCGCAAAGAGATTGCCGCCGGCCGTCAGGTATTCGTGGTGTACCCGCTCATCAAAGAGTCTGAGAAAATGGACTACGAGAATCTGGAGCAGGGCTATCTGGACATTACCGACGCCTTTCCCCAGCCCGACTACATTACGGCTGTTGTCCACGGCAAACAGACGCCCGAGAACAAGGCATTTGATATGAACCTGTTCGTGAGCGGCAAGGCCAACATCCTGGTTTCCACCTCAGTAATCGAGGTTGGTGTGGATGTTCCCAACGCTTCGGTTATGGTCATAAACAGCGCAGAGAGGTTTGGACTGGCACAGCTGCACCAGCTCAGGGGACGCGTGGGGCGCGGCGCAGATAAGAGCTATTGCATACTTATGACCGGCTACAAGCTTAGCAAGGAGTCCAAAGACCGGATAGATCTTATGTGCTCTACCAACGACGGTTTCGAGCTGGCGGAGGCCGACCTCAAGATGCGCGGCCCGGGAGACTTTGAAGGGACCCGCCAGAGCGGCCTTGCAATAGACCTGCACATTGCCAATCTTACCAAGGATTCACCGGTGCTGGAAGATGCCCGCCGCACGGCAATGGACATCCTTTCAGAAGACCCCACCCTGGAGCAGCCACGCAACCGGCTGCTTAAAGAGAATCTGAAGGACATTCGCGGCCAGGAGATAGATTATTCGAAAATATCATAATTATGAAATACATCGGTGCACATATATCGGCAGCGGGCGGAGTAGAAAATGCCCCGCTGCGCGCACAGGAGATAGGCGCAACCGCCTTTGCCCTTTTTACCAAAAACCAGAAGCAGTGGGAGTCCCCCGCCCTTACTCCGCAAAGCATAGAGCTGTTCCGGCAGCGCTGCAGCGAACTTGGGTATCCACCCTGCTCCATTCTGCCGCACGACGGATATCTGATAAACCTCGGCCACCCTTCGGAAGAAGGTCTGGAGCGCTCCCGCAAATCGTTTATAGACGAGATGGCCCGATGCCAGGCACTGGGGCTTGACCGGCTAAACTTCCACCCGGGCAGCCATCTTAACGAAATAAGCACCGACGACTGCCTTAAACGTATCGCGGATTCAATAAACCTGGCGCTGGACGCCACCCAGGGCGTCACTGCCGTAATAGAAAACACCGCCGGACAGGGAAGCAACCTGGGCTTCAGGTTCGAGCACCTGGCGCAAATCATCTCTATGATAGAGGACAAGAGCCGTGTGGGAGTGTGCATAGACACCTGTCACGCTTTTGCAGCGGGCTATGACTGGGCCGGCAAACCATCCCTCTTCGAAGAGGAGAACATCTCTATGACAGAAGCCGATGTCAAGGGGGCGGTGGTGCTGCGCGGATACGACAGAATCATAGAGTCTTTTGATTCAATTGTAGGTCTTCAATACCTGCGCGGGATGCACCTCAACGATGCCACCAAGCCCGCCGGAAGCCGCGTGGACCGTCACGCATCGCTTGGTAAAGGCGAAATTGGCGCAGAAGTGTTTGAAAAACTTATGAAAGACCCCCGGCTGGATGGCATTCCTTTCATCCTGGAGACTCCCGAGCCCGAAATCTGGCCCGAAGAAATAGCGCAACTCAAGAGTTGGTACGGTCAAAAATAAACAGCGGCGAAGCCTCCCTGCGAGGCAGGGCATAAAGGGTCACCTCTTCCCCACCCACAGAATTCAGGGCCGCCCTGGCACTTTCAAAAGCCAGGGACGGAGTGTTGTTATTGGCACTCAGATGGCACAGGAACACCGACTCAAGAGTGTCGTGGTAGGCACGCTTCAGAAGTTCGGCCGTCTGCTCGTTGCTCAAGTGGCCGTGGTTTTCCATAATCCTCCGCTTCAGCTCTGGAGTATAAGGACCTGTGACCAGCATCCCCGGGTCGTAGTTTGACTCCACTATCAGATGCTGAGCCATGCTGCAGTAGTGCACGACATCGTCGGTGACGCTGCCAACATCGGTCACGAAAGTAAAGGTATCGCCAAAGAAATCTATGTAATAGCCCACAGTGTCACGGGCGTCGTGCGGCACGCTGAACGGGGTGAACCTGACCCCGGCGCACTCAGTTTCCTGACCCGGGACAGTCTCCCGCACACAGCCTCCCAGCTTGCCTACGGTGCAGAAATGATGTTCCAACACCTTGTGCAAAGCTTCGGTTGCGAACACGACCTTGTGTAAGCGCTCTGTAAAGCCTCCCAGATAACGGATGTGGTCCATGTGCTCGTGGGTGAGCAGCACCATATCCACCTTGGCCAGGGAGAGGTCGTGGGCAGCCAGACGGCGGTTCACCGTGCGGCCGCCGATGCCAAAGTCTATCAACAGCGACACCTTGTCGTTGCCAATGTAATAGCAGTTGCCGTTACTGCCGCTGGATAGACTTATAAAGCGGGTCATTCTTTAATAGTGCCCAGTTTTTTAGGAGAGATAATTCCCTTTTCCGTGATGATGCCGGTGAGCAGCTCAGCCGGAGTCACGTCAAATGCCGGATTGTATACCTTGATGCCCTTGGGAGCCACCGGCTTGTCAAAGTACATATCGGTGACCTCGAACGAGGCGCGCTCTTCTATCTTGATATCCTTGCCGGTGGGAGTGTTGTAGTCAATGGTGTTGGAGGGGCCGATGCTGTAGCACGGTATGCCAAAGTGCTTTGCAAGTATGGCCAGCATACTGCTGCCCACCTTGTTGGCCACATCTCCGTTGGCGGCTATGCGGTCGCAGCCAAAGAACACTATGTCTATCTTGCCGCGGCTCATAACGTCGGCGGCCATATTGTCGCAGATCAGGGTCACGTCTACACCAGCCTTTGTAAGCTCGTATGCCGTGAGGCGCGAACCCTGCAGCATCGGGCGGGTTTCGCAAGAATAAACCTTGGGCATATAACCCTTCTGCTGAGCATAGTATATCGGGCTCAGGGCGGTGCCGTAGCGCGACACGGCCAAGTGGCCGGCGTTGCAGTATGTCAGAATACCCATACCGGGCTTGAGCAGCGAGAAACCAGCCTCTGCAATGGCCAGGCACTTCTGGATATCTTCCAGCTTTATGGCTCTTGCCTCTGCCGTCAGCCTCTCGCGTATGAACCTGATAGTCTCAAAGTCACTCTTGTCCTTGGCCTCCTCTTCTGCCTGGTAATAGCACCGCTCCATACGGTCCAGCGTCACCATAAGGCTCACTGCAGTAGGCCTGGAAATATAGAGGTAGCGCTTCACGCGAAGGAACTCCTTGTCAAAAGCCTGGAGATTCTTTGCGCGGAACCGGTTCATACACATTGCCAGACCAAACGCACCGGCAATGCCTATGGCAGGTGCACCACGCACCTTGAGCAAGGTAATAGCATAGAATACCTGCTCTGCCGTGGTCAAATGGAGAAACTTCTCCTGGTTTGGAAGAAGCGACTGGTCCAGGATTATCACATCCCTGCCATTCGGACTCAACTCCACCGAGTCATATTCAAGAATATTCCTCATTATATAAACTCTATATATTCTTTATCATTCCTTCCAGCAAAGAAGCCAGCGTGCGGCAGGCACGGTCGGCCTCCTTGAGCACTTCGCCGCCGTTGGTGGTGGCACCGGGGGCGGCGTCCCTTGCAAGGCCGGTAATCACCGAAACACCAAACACCCGCACTCCCATCTGCCTTGCGGCAATGACTTCCGAAGTGGAGGACATACCCACCGCGTCGGCGCCGATGATCCTGAAAAAGCGGTTTTCTGCCGCAGTTTCGTATGACGGGCCGCTGGTGGCCAGATATACACCGTTATACAGCCTGATGCCCATATGCGCCGCCACGGCTTCCGCCAGGGATATCAGCCGCAGGTCATAGGCATTGGACATATCGGTAAACCTATCGCCAAACTTGTCGCAGAGCGGGCCGCACAGCGGGTTTGGCATAAGGTTGATATGGTCGTTGATGACCATAAGGTCGCCTATGCGGTATGATGCATTCACGCTACCGCCGGCATTGGTCACAAACAGATATTTGATGCCCAGACAGCCAGCAAGGCGCACGGGGGCAACCACCTGCTCCATATCGCAGGTTTCGTAGTAATGGATGCGCCCCTGCATCACGCACACGCTGCGGCCGTTTATGGTGCCGAACACAAAGTTGCCCTTGTGACCGATGGCGGTGGGTACGGGGAAACCGGGGATATCGCCGTAAGGCACAACTTTAGGATCCTTGACATCATCGGCTATGGTGCCGAGACCACTGCCAAGCACAATGCCTATTTCGGGCTTGAAATCACCTATAAGGCTCTTGACATAATCCAGGGATTGGGCAAACTTATCCATAATAACGTATAATTTTTCAAAGATACAAAAAAACTAGTAATTTTGAGCCTATGATTAGGATTCCGTCTCTCACATCTGAACAATTGATCGTCAGCCAGAGTGCCGACATAACCTATCCGCCTGTTGACAAAGCCATAATACTCGAAGCCACCGAAGGCGAAAGCGCCGGGCCCTTGAGCTACGAGAAGTCGCTCCGCCTGCTGGACGCCATAGGCATCAGCCGCGTGAAAGAGATTATAGCCACCAACACTATAGAGGCCAAGATGGCCGCCATAGACATCTGCTACCCTATTGATATGAAAAGCATTTGCGTGCACGAAGAGGGGCCGGCGGAGGTTGTGAAAAACATTACGGACGAGAACACAATGAGACTTGAATTCCGGCGTCTGATGCTCTCTTCAGATGTCAAGGGAGTGCTGATAAGTCCCTCTCTGGATTCTTCCCTGGCCTATTTCGGAATCCGTCACAAGGCAAAACTTGGGCACCTTATTGTCTGCGGCGCATGCCCCGGGCAGTCCGGTCGCCCGCAGGAATTCTGCGCCTGCACTATGCCTGTGGGCAAGGCAGAGGCAGAAGCCGCCTATGAGCGCATCAAAGGCACTTCACAGCTCAACAAGGTGGTATTTACCGACACGCTGCGCCGCCTTTCGGCACTGTGCTCATCTGCACCGCGCATAGACAAGATGGACATAATACCTGCAGTGGTCAGCACGCGCAGCGTGGTGGCCCTGGATATCGCCGTCAGCCTTAAATAATTAAGCCTGCTGTATCTTGAATGAATCCCTAAGGCCGGTAGCCTTGTTCCAGGCGCCGTTCTTGGGATCGTGGAAGAAATAGCCCACGCGCTCGAACTGCACGGCAATGCCGCTCTTGTCTTCGAGCAGGGCGGGTTCTGCATAGGCGGTCTTGATCACCAGCGAATTGGGATTCAGATAGTTCTTGTAGTCCACGCCCTCGGGAATTGCACCCATCTGCTCTTCGGTAAAGAGGGTGTCGAAGATGCGGGCCTCTATCTTTTCTGCATACTGCTGGCTGACCCAGTGGATGGTACCCTTGACGCTGCGCCACTCTCCGCCACCGGGTTTGGAAGTGGGATCCACGGTGCAATGCACGGTGGTAACCTTGCCGTCAGCATCTTTCTCGAACGAAACGCACTTGACAATGTAGGTGTATTTCAGGCGGACTTCACCGTCGGGTTTCAGGCGGAAATACTTCTTGGGAGCCTCTTCCATAAAGTCGTCACGCTCTATGTACAACTCTTTGGTAAAGGGGACGCGGCGTTTTGCCCCGTCGGGATCGGCGGGATTCAGAGGTGCGTCAAACCATTCTACCTTGCCCTCTTCCCAATTGTCAATGACCAGTTTGATGGGGTCCAGGACTGCCATATAGCGGTTGGCGCGTTCGTTCAGGTCCTGGCGCAGGCACCACTCCATAAGGGAGAGGTCAATAATATTGTCACGTTTGGCAACGCCCACCTTGTCGGCGAACATACGTATGGACTCGGGGGTGTAGCCGCGACGGCGGATACCGCAGATGGTGGGCATACGGGGATCGTCCCAGCCCTCTACATAGCCGTTTTTAACCAGTTCCAGAAGCTTGCGCTTGCTCATTACGGTGTAGGTCAGGTTCAGGCGGGCAAACTCGTATTGATGGGAGGGGAAAATCTCAAGTTTCTCTATAAACCAGTCGTAGAGCGGGCGGTGCACGTCAAACTCCAGGGTGCAGATAGAGTGAGTGATATGCTCTATGGAATCGCTCTCTCCGTGCGCAAAATCGTACATCGGATAGATGCACCACTTGTTGCCTGTGCGGTGATGCTCTGCGTGGATAATGCGGTACATCAGCGGGTCGCGGAGAAGCATATTGGGATGGGCCATATCTATCTTGGCGCGAAGCACCTTGGCTCCGTCGGGATATTTACCCTCTTTCATCTCTTCGAACAGCTTCAGGTTCTCCTCTACGCTGCGGTTGCGCCAGGGGCTCTCCTTGCCGGGTTCCTTCACTGTGCCGCGGCCAAGCCTGATTTCTTCCTGGCTCTGGTCGTCCACATAGGCCAAGCCCTTCTTAATAAGCACCTTGGCCCACTCGTACAGCTGGTCGAAATAGTCTGAGGCATAGAACTCGTTGGCCCATTCAAAGCCCAGCCACTTAATGTCCTCCTTTATGGAATCAACATACTCGGTGTCCTCTTTGACAGGATTTGTGTCGTCAAAGCGAAGGTTGGTCTTGCCGCCATACTTCTTGGCCAGGCCAAAATTGAGGCAGATGCTCTTTGCGTGACCAATGTGCAGATATCCGTTGGGCTCCGGAGGGAAGCGGGTCATTATGGATTTATGTTTGCCGCTGGCCAGGTCGGCCTCGATGATGTCTTCAAGAAAATTGTTAGTACGTTCTTCCATAGTGTGATGATAATAGACGACAAATATAAGAAAAAAGAGAGGTATTTATTATTTTTGTGCCACTATAGTATCATCTAATACTCAGCTATGTTCAAGTCAATGACAGGTTATGGCAAGTCAGAGGCCATAATAGAAGGCAGCAAATACACTGTAGAAATCCGTTCCCTGAACGGCAAAAACGCCGATATCACCCTTAAAACTTCACTTATCCCCCGCGAAAAAGAGCTGGAGGTGCGCCAGATGCTCACCTCAACCCTGAACCGGGGCACGATTGACCTGTTCATCAATGTAGAGAAAGACGGTTCCGCAGGCGCCTCTACCATTAACAGGGATGTGATGAAGGCCTACCTCAACCAGATTTGCGAGGCCCTTGACGGCACTCCGTGGAAAGATGCCTCCAAGAGCGAATACAGCGCCCCGGTGCTGGCTTCGGTGCTGCGGATGCCGGAGGTACTGGAGACTTCCAAAACAGAGCTGACCGGTGAGAGCTGGGAGCTGCTATACGGCGCCATCAAAGAGGCTGCCGCCCGTCTGGACGAGTTCCGCACCACCGAGGGCGCCACACTCAGAAAAGACATCCTATCCAAGGTAGATATGATTGAATCCTGCATCCCGCAGGTAGAGAAATACGAAAAGGAGCGCATAGACGCAGTACGCTCGCGCATAGATGCCCGCCTTGAAGAGCTTCAGGTTAAGGTGGACCAAAACCGTCTGGAGCAGGAGATTATCCTTTATATAGACAAGCTGGATATTAACGAAGAGAAGGTGCGTCTGGCGCAGCACTGCCGATACTTTCGCGAGACGGCCGACGGCGACCCCTTCCCAGGCAAGAAGCTGGGCTTCATTGCCCAGGAAATGGGACGCGAAATCAACACCCTGGGAAGCAAGGCCAACCACGCCGAGATACAGAAGATAGTGGTGATGATGAAGGCCGAGCTGGAGAAGATCAAAGAACAATCTATGAACGTGCTATAATATGGAAAACATAGTGCTCCCCCCTGCCCTCCGCACCGGCGGAATGCCCGTTATGGAGGCCTTTGCTGCAAGGCGCAGCAGCCGCGACTTTGACACCTCCAGAAGCCTTGACCTGCAGACTCTTTCCAATCTGCTTTGGGCGGCCTGGGGCATCAACCGCACCAAGGGGCGCACCGCGCCGTCTTCCCACAACCGGCAGGAGATAGACCTGTATGTATTCCTTTCCAGCGGCGTGTACCGCTATAATCAGGTAGATCATTCCTTGGAAATGCTGTTCGAAGAGGATTTGCGGGCCGCCACCGGCACCCAGCCGTTCGTAGGCAGTGCCCCGGTAGAGATCGCGCTCATTTCCAACACCTCAAAAATCACCGGAAAAACGCCGCAGGGTGTGATTGAATCAACTTATGCAGATACAGGGTTCATCTGCCAGAACATCTATCTTTTCTGCGCATCCGAAGGTTTGGGCACGGTTGCCCGCGCACTGGTTCCAAAAGAGGAACTGGCCGCAAAGCTATGCCTTGCGCCCGACCAGATCATCACTCTTGTCCAAACTGTGGGATATCCCGCCGCAAGGGACTAACGTTTCTGCTTCAGGCAATAGTCGCAGACCCCGCAGGGGCTGCTGTTTTTCTGGCCGAAATATTCCAGGAGCATCTGGCTGCGGCACCTGATCTCGTTTTTAGCATAGTCGGTAATCGCTTCCAGCCGGCGGCTGAAACGGGCCACCCGGTCATCATATTCGCCTTTGTCCAGCCTTAGATTCTCGGGATAAAGCCTTTCGCTGGCCAGATACAGCACCGGAGATTTTACCTTGGGGATATATCTTATCACGCCGCGGCTGGCCAGCCATTTGAGCTTGCGCTCCACCGCCAGCACGGAATACTTGCCCTGGGCTGCGATACGCTCCTCGTCTATGGTCACATAGCCACTGAACATACCCTCGTACATCCGCATCAGCACACGCAGGAATGCGTCCGTCTCAGCAGAGCCCAGCTGGATGCCGTACAGTTCTTCACGAGATACTATCACGCTTATCTTGGATGGGATGTCCAGCTCTTCCGTAAGGGTCCAGTAGCCCGACATCTCAATGTACTTAATGGCGTAATAAGCCTTGGATGCCTGCAGCTTAAACTGCTTCACAAAGGCCTGCAAATCAAACTTGAAGCCTCTGTCCCGACCCGTCTCGTAGGGAATCTTCAGAAAATTGTGGACCTTCTGGTAGATATCCTTGATGTAGTCCAGCGGCGGATAGGTTGTCTGAAGTATCTGGCTCAGCCGCTTGAGGTCGGTGCTGTTCCAGATGAGCAGCGCATAGGACTTTTTCCCGTCGCGCCCCGCACGGCCGGCCTCCTGGAAATAGGCCTCCGGAGACTGGGGGATATCGTAGTGGCACACGAACCGGACATCGCCCTTGTCAATGCCCATTCCAAAGGCATTGGTAGAAACTATAACCCTGGTTGTACCCTTTTTCCAGGAATCCTGGGCCGCCGCACGCACCTTTGCCGCCATTCCGGCGTGGTATGCAGAGGCCTCTACTCCCTGGCTCACCAGGAAGGCACTTACCTCCTCTGCAGTCTTGCGGCGCGATACATACACTATGCCCGAGCCCGGCACCCCCTGGCAAACCTTTAGCACCTGTCCCAGTTTATCTTCGCACTGCCGCACTATATAAGAGAGATTGGGCCTCTCAAAGCCGGTGACTATCAGGTTGTGGGAGGGGAACTGCAGCCGGTCCATTATATCTTCTGCAACATCCTGGGTTGCTGTGGCCGTAAGGGCCATCACCGGGACCTTTTCGGGGAAAGCCGTGCCGGCAATCTTGCCCCTGACATCGGCAATCTTAAGGTATTCGGGGCGGAAATCGTAGCCCCACTGGCTGATACAGTGGGCCTCGTCCACCACCAGATAATTGACATTCATCTTGGCCGCGCGGGCCAGAAACAAATCGCTGCGAAGACGTTCGGGCGAGACATACAGAAATTTGTAGTCCCCATAGACTGCATTGTCCAGCGTGGCGTCAATCTCGCGGTAGGTCATTCCCGCACAGACCAGCAGAGCTGGTATCCCCCTCTTTCGCAGATTCTCCACTTGATCTTTCATAAGTGCGATTAGCGGAGAAACTACTATGCAGATGCCCTCTTTCATCATTGCCGGGACCTGGAAACAGATGCTCTTGCCGCCGCCGGTAGGCATAAGCGCAAGCACATCCCTCCCCTCCAGAGCCTGGGAGATAATCTCCTCCTGCTTTGGCCGGAAGGCATCGTAGCCCCAGTATTTTTTGAGCGTGGACAGCATCTTTAAAATCTCTTGCCTATGCAAAGTTGTATGGACTCAGCGGCCATAAACTTATGAGCTTTGAGAACAATGCCGGCATAGGTGTCTGCCAGATCAGGGAAGTGATACTTTATATTTACCAGTTGATATAGGATTTTGTTGCGGGCAAGGCCATCGTTATCATACAGGTAGCGGCCGACACCGACGTTGAGAGAAAGGTTGCGGTAACTCATTTCGTGCTGGACAGATATCCCCACAGACACCGGATCATAATCTATTCCCCTGCCGTCATATTCTGCGATATGCTTGCAGAAAGGGGTCACGAACAAATCCAGTCCGATACCGGTGGCGTGTGTGCGACAGTATTTATACAGGCAGTCGGCTTGAAATGCAAACTTGGGGTAATGCTTGTTTTTGCCGCCGCCCATATTATCCACATAATAGTCATAATACGCTTCATTGCCCATAACTCCGCCAGAAAACTGAACGTCAAACTGGAAATGTGGCCTGAAGCCGTCATCCACAGGTTCTTTGGGTACGGCCACCTCGGCATCTTTAGCATTCATACCGAAAAGAAGAGACAGTTCGAAACCGTTGAAGCCCCTGTTCGGGAAGTTGGTGGCACCGTTTGAATAGTGATTGAAATAAAACCCGACCCCGGTGTAGTACCGCTGGGTAAGCATATAGAGTGCCTGGAGACCAAAGGTAATGTGTGAGTTGACCGGAGTCGAGAAAATCAGGTTCCAGGGATTTGTCTCAGGATCATACAACTTGCTGGGGCATATACCCAGACCAAAGCCGCCGGAGTATCCAAAAGAGAATTTTCCAGCCCGGATAATATCCCTGTCAAAAAAACCGAACACGCTGTAGACATTTCCGAGACCGGGGCCATTGACAGCCTTTGCATCGGCAATACCGTCCACCTGAAATGCTATCCCGTATTCGGGATGGTTGCAGATGAATGCATAAGGCGAATCGCTGTAATCTTTCCAGCCAAACTTCACTCCAACCGAGGGAATGGTAGGAGCACTTTCACCATACAATGCCGGGAAGTGCCTGCTGTCGTACAGAAGTTTGGTGGCGCCGGCTTTCACGGTGACATTCTGAGCAGATAGCGGTCCGGACGTTAAAATCAGGACTGCTGCAATCAATAACAATAGTCTTTTCATATCATCAGCAAAGATAACCCTTTTTAACTATCTTTGCCGTTCCTTTTGATAAACAGATGAAGTTTGCCCGAGTCTTAATGATTTATACTATGCTGACTGCCTTATCCGGCATTTCTGCAGCACAGAATATAACTGTCAGGGCAGGCGCCACACAGCTTCTCTATGACCGGAGGTACTACCCGGCGATATATGGCGAAGGCGTTGCACCGATAGTCCCGACGTTGGGAATGAAAATAGGATGGCGGGATTATAGCGATTCTCCTTATGCATTCATCTGCAACCATCCCGAATACGGAATAGCTTTCCAGATGGATTGCCTTGGCGACGCTACGGCAATAGAGGGCCCCGGAGTGGGTAATATTTATTGTCTGTACGGTTATTTTGACAGGCCTCTTCTGCAGACAAACAGGTTGTCATTGGGGTATTCAGCAGGTTTTGGCCTGGGTTGCTGCTTCAGCAAACTGTACGACCCTGTCTCAAATCCCAAAAACCTGATATTCTCCACACCGGTCAATTCGCGCATCCGATTCGGCCTTGAAGCACAGTACCGGTTTTCAAAACGCGGCTATACTGGGCTTGGATTCTATTTCAATCACTCTTCCAACGGTGATGTCAATTATCCTAACAGAGGATACAACGGCTACGAATTAGCGCTGCTGCTGGGCTTGAAAGAGCCTGAGTCAGAGAGAGCTATACCAGAGCGGCGCGATGACTGTTTCAAACGCCATTTCCAGTTTGACATACAGGCTTCGGCCGGAGTGGTAAGTAACGAGGATTATTTCTACTACTGTGAAGAGACGCTTGGCGGTGGAGACAATATGCACTATCCCAAGTTTGCTTTCCAAGCCGACTGCCTTTATAAATATTGCCACACACACGCCACAGGCTTGGGTTTTGACTTGTCAGTGACCACTTTCTGTGAGCAAATTGCAGAATACGACGGCCGGGATGACATTTATGATCCCGTCTCGGTTGGATTATCCATCATTCACGAAATGTGCTACCGGGACCTTACCCTCACGATGGGGGTCGGACGTTATCTCCACCATAACGACGGTATTGCCCGCTGGCAGAAAGTCTATCAGATTGTGCACTTCAGATACCACTTCCCCGATTTGGCCGACACTTTCGTGGGGCTGACACTCAAGGCTCACAAATTTATGAACGCCGAATCGGTACAGTTATGTATCGGCAAGCGGTTCTAGCAAAAAAAGGCGGCTCTCTGTAATGAGGGCCGCCTTTAAAGTAATTATCAAAAAACGGTTTACAGCTGAGGGCCTGCTGCAACAAGGGCCTTGCCTGCCTCGTTGCCTTCGTATTTAACGAAGTTCTTGACAAAGCGTCCGGCCAGGTCTTTTGCCTTGGCGTCCCACTCTGCAGGATCTGCATAAGTGTCGCGGGGATCCAGGATGCCGGTGTCAACGCCTTCGAGCTTGGTGGGAACCTCAAAGTTGAAGTAAGGGATTTTCTTGGTAGGGGCTTTGAGGATTGCGCCGCCCAGGATTGCATCGATGATGCCGCGGGTGTCACGGATGCTGATGCGCTTGCCAGTGCCGTTCCAGCCGGTGTTCACCAGATATGCCTTGGCACCGCTCTTTTCCATACGCTTGACAAGTTCCTCTGCATATTTTGTGGGGTGCAGCTCCAGGAATGCCTGTCCAAAGCAAGCGGAGAATGTCGGGGTCGGCTCTGTGATGCCGCGTTCGGTACCGGCAAGTTTTGCGGTGAAGCCGGAAAGGAAGTAATACTTGGTCTGCTCGGGAGTCAGGATAGATACGGGAGGCAGCACGCCGAATGCGTCGGCGCTGAGGAAAATAACATTCTCTGCTGCGGGGCCTGCGCTCTTGCCGTAGATGGGCTTGACTATCTTCTCGATATGTTCGATAGGATAGCTTACGCGGGTATTCTCTGTAACACTCTTGTCTGCAAAATCAATCTTGCCGTCTTTATCTACAGTAACGTTCTCCAGCAGCGCGTCGCGGCGGATTGCGTTGTAGATGTCGGGTTCGCTCTCCTTGTCCAGATTGATGACCTTTGCATAGCAGCCGCCTTCGAAATTGAAGACGCCGTTATCGTCCCAGCCGTGCTCGTCATCACCTATAAGCAGACGCTTAGGGTCGGTGGAAAGGGTGGTTTTGCCGGTACCGCTGAGGCCGAAGAAGATGGCGGTGTTCTTGCCTTCCATATCGGTGTTTGCAGAGCAGTGCATAGCAGCGATGCCCTTCAGCGGGAGGTAGTAGTTCATCATAGAGAACATACCCTTCTTCATTTCGCCGCCGTACCAGGTGTTCAGGATAACCTGCTCGCGACTGGTGGTGTTGAAAGCCACGCAGGTAGATGAGCGGAGACCAAGCTCCTCAAAGTTCTCTACCTGAGCCTTGGATGCGGTGTAAACCACAAAGTCGGGTTTGAAATTCTCAAGCTCTTTCTCGCTGGGCTTGATGAACATATTGCGCACGAAGTGTGCCTGCCAGGCAACTTCCATAATGAAACGGACAGCCATACGGGTGTCTTCGTTGGCACCGCAGAATGCATCCACAACATAGAGGTCTTTGCCGGAAAGCTCTTTAACGGCGATTTCCTTTACCTTGCCCCAGACCTCTTCGCTCATAGGGGGGTTGTCGTTTTTGTAGCCCTCGGTAGTCCACCAAACCTTGTCGTGGCTCTGGGCGTCATCAACGATATATTTGTCTTTGGGAGAACGGCCGGTGTAAATACCGGTCATTACGTTCACGGCATTCAGTTCGGTGAGCTGGCCCTTGTCATAGCCTGTGAGGGAGGGATCCATCTCGGCCTTGAAAAGCTCTTCATAAGAAGGGTTGTAAACTATCTTCCCGACATTTGAAATGCCATACTTGCTTAAATCTATCTTTGCCATATTTTATGAATTTTGTTTATTTTTCTCCGATGTGCGAAAGTACGTAAAAAAACCATACGTGACACACTTCAGATGCAATAAACAAGCCAATTTTTAAAGATTTTTATACGCCATCACGGCCGCAGGCGTACCTAAATCGAGTAACTTGAGTGAAGGATATTCAACCGCCTCTATTTTATGGTTCAGACATTCTTTCAGATAGAAATCTATGACTGAAAATATGTCAGTCATAGAGGCCGTTTCTGCCAGCAACCTGTCAGAAAAAACGTGGATGCCGGAGAAGGCTTTCCGGGAATATGATTCGGCTTTGAAACCGGGATACGGAGATTTGACTTCACCCGTTTTGACATTGGTCCATCCTTTCAAAAGGCCGGCATCGTCAAAAAGCAGGTA
>JAFRRR010000071.1 GCA_017428035.1 Bacteroidales bacterium
GACTCCTCCAACGGCAAAGTCCTCTTTGAACTCTGCCGCCAGCACAACCCCAAAACTTACTGGGTAGAAGACCCCAAGTCGCTCCGCCCCGAATGGTTCTCAGGCGCCACCTCAATAGGCATCACCGGCGCCACCAGCACCCCCCGCTGGCAGCTGGAAACCATAGCGAACCTTCTTTAAAAGATATCTTTGTTTTGTTGGCCAGAAGACCTATCTTCGCCAAAGAATCCGCTCACCTCTCTGGCGGGCGATTGGTTAAGGTGTGTAGTGTGGCGTATGTGACGAAAGATGCGGAGTTCCGATTTAAGGCGCGAAGAGAACTATAATGAGTACCTTCGCTTGTTGCAAGATGATGATTATTACAATGTTACGTTCGATGATAATTCGGGCGGTGTCAGTGCTATACACCTTCGTCATAAATTTGCAAAACAACAAGGTATTTCCGGTATGAGGCGCAGCGATTATGAACGAATAGTATTGGAAGTTCTTAGAAAGAAAGGGTATCGTATTATCCTGGCAGAAGAGACAAACGAACCCGGAGTCAAATCTTGTGACGGATTTCTGGACGATACTCCAATGGAAATCAAGGCAATCGAAGGAAGTGGCATTTGGACCATCTGTTCCAAACTGCGCTATGCAGAGAAACAACATGCCCAGTGTGCGGTACTATTCTTCCCAGATAAAGATCTTTACTCCGCCTTCAGAGTAAGCGAGGGTATAAGGCTTTTTAACTCTGACCCAAACTGCGGCGGGTCGCCAGGATTGAAACAAATAATAATTGTCGTAGAAGAACGCATCGTGGCTGTTCTTAGCAAAAAAACCACCCCGATCGAGGGGTGGTCAATTTAGGAAGGTTTGAGGAGATAGAATGGGGCGAACTCATACACTATCTCCCCTTCCAATGCAAAGGTAAGACTCTTTTCTGGAATAACAAAAGGAATTCTTGTTATTCCATATAGAACACTTCCGGAAGAGGGATCGAAACCGGGGAGTTGTCGGGGTTGACCTCCATGATGTCGGCCATATAGTCCCACCATTTCTTCACGATTTCGGTGCCGCCCAGATCCTGGGAACCCGAATCGCCCTCCACTTCCTGATAGGCAAAGAGAATGTTGGTCTCCCTGTCCCAATAAATGGAGTAATTGCTCACCCCTGTTTCCGACAGCAACTGTTTCAATTCCGGCCAGATAGCCGCGTGCCGGCGCTGGTACTCCTGTTCCATCCCCGGCTTGAGGAACATCTTGAAAGCTTCTCTGCGTTTCATATCAGTTTGTTTTTCTTCAAATTTAAGAATTAATCTGACATTGACGGCGGCAGTGGGCCGTCGGTGGCCCAGGCGGTGGGCTTGGGGCCCATTTCAAACTCAAGGGTGCCTCCATCCACAATCTCACTGTGGTGCAGCCAGCAGCGGTCCAGAGGCTTGCCGTTAAGCTTGCAAGACTTTATGTAGATATTCTTGTCGCTGGCCTTCTTGGCAATGATGGTCAGCTGCTTGCCATCTTCCATAGTCAGGGTCACCTTGGGGAATACCGGGCTGGAAATCAGATAGACATCCTGGCCGGCATTGGGATAGAAACCAAGCGTATGGAAGGCATACCAGGCGCCCATCGAGCCGGAATCGTCGTTGCCGGGAACGCCATCGCTGGCTGCGGAATACATCGTGGCAAGGATGCTGCGCACAATCTCTGCCGTCTTGTACGGCTCGCCCACATACGCATAGAGCGAAGGCGCAAGGAAGCACGGCTCATTGGAAATCTGGCACATACCGTAGAGTTTGGTGTAGAAGAGCAGTTCATCGCGTGCACCCGGGAAAGTCTCGTGGAAATATGTGTCCAGCCTGCGGGTGAACTCCTCTTTGCCGCCCATCTTGGCAATCAGGCTCTTCATATCGTGAGGCACATAGAACGACAGTTCCCAGGAGAATGTCTCATAGAACTGATGCGGGAAAGAGCCGGAAGAAAAGACGGTAAAGGAAGGATCCTCAAGCCAGCTGCCGTCGGAATTGCGTGGCCAGCAGAACCCTTTGAAACCGAAACTTTCAATATTGGGATTCCAGAGATTCTCCCAACTGCGAGCCTTCTGGCAATACTGTTTGTAGATATCATCGTGCCCCAAGCCCTTTGCAACAGTCGCTATCGCATAGTCATTTGCCGAATACTCAAATGTACGACTGCAGCCACGCTCATAGTCGGTTGACACATAGCCAATCCTGTTATAGTCCCACAGGCCGCCGCGGCCGTACTGACGCTCGTCGTCTCCTGGAGGCACAGTAGCATTTTTTAGCATCGCCTGCAAGGCCTTCTCATAGTCAATGCCCTTGAGCCCTTTGACAAAGGCGTCAGCCACCAGCATATCGCTGTTTGAGCCACCCTGTACGCGGCCGCTCCAGTTGCTGGTGCGGGCATCTGGCATATACTTGTCGTGCTCGTAGATATTCACCAGACTCTGCACCATATCGGCGCCGCGTGAAGGCCTGAAAATATTTATGAAAGGATGTGTCGCGCGGAATGTATCCCAGATGGCGTGATAATCTTGATAATACGGCTCGTCCGAAGCCCACATAGGATTCTCCCCGGTGTAGTCGGAAGGCTGCATAAAGATATGATAGATGGACGTGTAGAATATCTTGCGGACATCCTCGCTGCCGCCCTCGGCATCAATCTGCGAAAGAATGTCGTTCCACGCCGCCACGCACTTGGCCTGCTGGTCTTCCACATTCCAGGATGTCAGCTCATCGGCATTCTCACGCGCCTTGTTAAGGCCCATATATGAGATGCCGACCTTGACATTCACCTTCTGGTTGTCACGGGTGTCAAAGGTGAAATATGCCCCGCATTTGGTATTGTTGTCGCTCTGGCGCAACACGCCGGGCATCAGCGCACCCTCTTTCCAAGTCCCGACTGCCTTGGCCGGGCGGTCGAACTTGGCGTAGAAATACACCGTATATGCAATGGAGAAATTCCAGCCAAGACGCACGCGGGTATACCCTTCCACTTCGGTATCGGACAGAATCCTGACTTCCGAGCCGACAAACTCCTGCTGCTCGATAGATGCCAGATGCTTGCCCAGATCCACAAACACATTGGCCCGGTCGGTTGCAGGGAAAGTGTATTCGTGCTGACCTGCGTGCTGCGACGCCGACAGACGGGCCTTGATGCCATAGCGCTTAAGCCCTATTGAGAATAGCCCGACTTTAGCATCCAGATTTTCGTATTCAGACGCATAGTCGGCAGGATTCATATCTCCCGTAGATGCCATAAACAGCACATTGCCGTATTTGCAACCGCCGCCGGAGCCGGTAAGATGGGTATGGCTGAAACCCACCACAGGTGTATTCGCCTGCCAGCCGGCATTCTCTGTAAGCCGGTTGCAGTCAGGGCCAAGTTTGACCATTCCATACGGCATCGTGGTGCCCGGGAATACATAACCACCGCCGTCGGCGCCAATCATAGGGTCTACCCATCGGGTAAAGTCATCTGCCCAGACACAGAGCGAGGACAGCACCATCAGTATTATTAATCCTGTCTTTTTCATATTTAAAGCTGTTGATATTCTTTTATGGCCCCTATAGCATCTTCACAAATTTCGCCATTGTTTTTGAAAATCGAATCATAATTGTAGAGCGACACGTACCGGCAGCCGGCTATCGAGAAGCAATTGGTCAGCGCCTTAGTCCACACATCTTTGGGCTGCTCGGAAATATTCCACTCTGAGATTGCCCAATACGGGGCATCCGATTCTTTCAGATAATCCATTGCCTCAGACTCCTGAGGATAAACGGCATCCTTCCAGTAAAGGCTCCAGCTTGGGCAGGTACTGGCCTGTATGGTGGACCTCAAATCGCCCTTCACTCCTCCGGTATGGGAGAAAAGCATACTGCGGGGGAAGCCATAACCCTGCGCCAGGTCGGCAATGAATTTTGAATATTCCCACTCCAGCTTATACCAGTCCTCTTCTGTGATCTCTCCCTCTGTCTTGATGCCCGAATACGTCATAGCAGCATAGCCTGTCTGCTGCACTCCACGAGAAGGTAAAGAATCCAGCTTGATGCCATACTGGGGGTCATCCGCTTCGGGCTTGTCAAACAAGTCGTTGCCGCCGGGATAGTACCAGTTATTGAAACCGAAACCCAGCTCGCCGGTGAGCTTTATGCCGCACAGGAGATACTTCTTATCTTTCGGAAGCGACTTGTACCACGATGAGACCGCGGTGAGTATAATGTCCATCCGCTTCTTGACCTCTGCCTGATATTCCGGAGCAAAAACATTGGCCATAGGCCTGAGGCGGATCTGCCGCCCCCAGTTAAGCCAGCCTATCTTCACTGCGTTCTCGCTGCCCCAGTCATACCATTCTACATTTTCGCGGTTGGAATCCTTATAGCCCTCCATCACCGGATCCCACCAGTTCCACAATTCGGGGATATTCCAGAATGTAATAGGATCCAGCTGTACAAGAACAGGTATGTCATAACGCTCCGCCTGCTCAAAATGCTTGCTCAGCAGTGTCACAAAGTCCTGGACAGGTCGTTGAAGAATATACATAAGTATGGCATTCCCCACAGCTAACTGTTCCTGACCAGACTGCGGGCCAAAGGTCTCTGCTATCTGCTCGTAATTAAACTTGTCACAAGAGGAATTCAAGAAGAAATAATGCTCCGGCGTTTGTGGCTCCTTCTCACAAGAAAGCGCCACAAACAGAGGGAGCCACAATACCAACCAACCCTTCATTTTAGTATTTATCGTGCTGCTGGATTTGCAGAATACCCTGAACAGCGTTTGCATTGACTGACGTACCGTTATTATTTCCAATTACGTTCGTATATATCGACAGGAAATAGCATCTGTCTATGCTTAGGGAATTGCGTATCGACTTTGCCCAAGTGTCTGCGCTTGCCGAGGCGCTGATGGCCCATTCCGCGACACCCCAGTTGGGTGCGTCACTGTTTTTGAGCAGGTTGAGGCAGTAGGTCGCATTCTTGCCGTCTGATGCATCAGCCCCATAAAAACTCCAGGAAGGGCAAACCAAGTCATTGATGCAGGCATCTAGGTCATTGCCGACACCACCGGCGTGAGCAAATAATTTTTCTCGCGGTATACTGTGTTTGCGAGCCACTTCACTCACGAACAGGGTAAAGCGATGTTCCAGCTCGGCGATATCATCTCCGGTAAGCATCCCGGAAGATTTGATGCCGGCATATTTGCACCCAGCATAACCGATTGCAGACACCGCACCGTTGCTTCTGGACGGCTTGTTATTCATATTGATGCCGCTGGTGGGGTCATTTGATTCACTCTTGCCATACAAATCATTACCGTTCGTATAGTACCAGTTATTGACCCCGACACCCAATTCTCCCGTAATCTTGATGCCGATAAGCAAATGTTTCTTTATTGCCGGCAGATTGTTATACCAGTTCTCCACAATCGAAATCATTGCATCCATCCGCTCCTTTACAGCAGCCTGATATGCAGGTGAAAACAGGTTTGCCATAGGTTTGAGCCTGATTTGTGAGCCCCAGTTGAGCCAGCCCAACTTCACGGCATCTGCACTGGACCAGGAGGTCCACTCTACGTTCTCGCGATTGGCATCACTATACCCCTGGCCGGCGGGATCAAACCAGTTCCAAAGCTCAGGCACTCCGTCCCAGAAGGTAATCGGGTCCAGCTGAACAAGGACAGGCACATTATATTGTTCGGAAAGCTGAAGATGCTTTTTCAGTGTCTCCTTATGAGTTTCCAGAGGTCGTTGGAATAAATAGAACAACAGCCCCTGCCCTACAGCCACATCGTAGCCGTTGGAATCGCCAAAATGGGAATATATGGCCTTCTCCAGATAAGACCAGTCATAGTCGTTGATAACAATATACTTCTTGGGGCCTTGCCAGTAATGTGCAACCAGCACAATATCCTTGGTGACCGGGGTGCTGGCGAAGTTGAACTTCAGGCCGCTTTGCGTATACCATCCGGCAAAGACCTGGCCGTCCAGAGTCGGCTCCTCTGAAGGTTCTGACACAAAGCCCCCCTTCTCTATCGTCTGACTGGCCGGGACAGGGGCACCGCCCTGACAGTCGAAGGTAATGGTAAAGATAGTTTTATCTTCGGTTCCGTTCTCTTTGCCACAAGAGATAAGGCAAAAATTCAGTACAGCCGCAATGGCAAGTAAGAAAAGGCTTTTCTTCATAATGATTCAGTTGTTATTTGTGACCGGAGAGGGTATCACCCCTCACCGGCCTAACAAGAATTATTTGTCGGTGTATGAAAGCATAAAGTTCTTGAAAGAAGCAGGATTAGCGCTTCTGCCCCATACTGCGGCATAACCATAGTCCATTCTGGGCTGGTTGTCGCCATCGTTCCACCACCACATTTCCTTTGCCCAGAGGATGTCCTTAGGCTGAAGAACACCGTCTGCATCGGGTTCGAGACTCCAGATATAGGCTGCACCCCAGTCGGGGTTGAGGGAATGCTCAGTCTTTTCACGATCTACATTACTAATTTCCAAACGGATCCACTCGGTTACCTTACCAACCGAACAATTCCAACCATCTGCTGCGGCAAGACCACCTTTATTGAAACCATAGAAACCACCGCCATCCGATCCGGCACCGGCAGATGTGAAGTAACGGTAGTTAGGCATATCGAAGTTATATGTATTGCCATCAAAACCGTGGGTGTTGAAGAGCTGGATACCGCCTTCGCCACCATCGGCTTTGATATCGACGGTGCAAATTATGGTATTGAAATTATTTTCACCTGCCTGGCGACGGATTTTAGCCCCATACCAGAACAGAGGATTGTATCTGTCTCCTGAATCGCCATGCAGATGGAGCGCGCCATCGCTCAAACCTGCTTCAGCACCGGCAATATCACCTTTCCAATTCTCGTCCAGCGCGGGTCCTGTAAAGCTGTCGAATGCAGCCAAACATCCTGCAGCCGCCTGAGCAATAAGGATTTCGTGCTTAGAAGCAACGCCATTGTCATCCATATTAAGGGTTATCTTACCCATACGCGCATTTTTACCATCAGGATTGGCGGCTACCACTATGTTCACCTTCTTGCCCTCTACAGTTACGGCTGCCCATTCAGGAGCTGTAACGGTTACAGGAGCTTCGATGCTCAGACTAGTAGTAAGGGTCTCTCCATCACCCTTGGCGGCAAGTTGATAATCCATCACTGCAGCAGGGATTATACTTACGGTAAAAGTACGGCCATCCTCCATAACGAATGTTGCGAAACCGTCTTCAATAGTAACCGACTTGAAGAAAGAGTCTCCATCTTTACCGGGAAGACCAACGCCATCCTGGCCGTCTACTCCGTCAACGCCATCAACACCGTCAACGCCGTCAACACCGTCCTTACCATTGCGGACAACAACGGTACCGTGGTCCTTGAATGTAATTTCATAACCTACTACAGTTCCTTCTGAATCTTTGAGCTCTTTGACACCGGTGATATAGTCACCGCCGTTTTGCGCAGATGTAATTACATCGATAGCATCTTCCAAATCAGAGATTCTCTTGTCATAGGATGAGAGGTCTAAATCCTGGCAACCAGACAGGACAAAGAACAGCAATGCTGCAAAAATGATTGTAATTCTTTTCATAATACATTATTTATATGGTTGTTATTTATCAGTAAAGCAAAGAGTAAAGTTTCTGATTTTGGTCTCGCCCGGGTCTTTTGCGAAGACTCCGAAATAGCCGTATTCAGACCCGAGTTTGGGGTTGTCATTCCACCACCAGAGCTCTTTTGTAAACAAGAGTTTACCTTTGGTCAAAACACCATTCTCATCTTCTACAAGCGTATAGATGTGCGCCGCAGCCCAGTCTCCATGTATTTCGTGAGCCAACTGCTCATCTTCTGCTCGTTCATCGCCACGGTCAATATTGGTAAGTTCAAGACGCAGCCATTCTGTGGTGATATCTCCGTGAATTGAAGACCAGTTGTCCATCGCATTTGCAGATGCAGCATTGAAGCAATAGAACCCGCCTGTGGTTTCGCCGGCAGCGTACGGCATAAAGCAACAATAGCTCTGGGTGGACTTGAAGTCGTATGATTCACCTTCATATCCATGCTGGTTGAACAGCCACAGTCCACCACTTCCGGATGCGCAGTCAATAGTGCAAATCCACTGGTTGCAGTTATCACCGCCATGTTTCAGGCGAACCTGATTACCGTACCAGAAAATGGGATTTGCGGTATTGTAGTCGCCTGTGCCAACCACCGACACGTATCCGTTGCCATACTGCAAGTTGGCGCGCGACATATTGCCTTTCC
>JAFRRR010000072.1 GCA_017428035.1 Bacteroidales bacterium
ACGCTCAGTATGATGCAGTGTATGAGATCAATTACGACTACTTCGTAAGCCTGGTAGGTACTTCTGACATTCTCGGAATATTCTGGAACCGTCGCGAGCGCGAGCTCGAATGGGTGCTCACCAGCAGACAGTACAGAGCATATCTGTCCTACACTTACTTCTACAAACCGGTTGTGGTGTACAACACCAATATGATCCGCTTCGCGATCTATGACCACTACGCTCACAACCTGTTCTACAGACCGGTCCGCAAGGTATACCACAATTACATTGGCGGCTACCACTACAAGGCTCCGGCACACAAGGGTCACGTTTATGCGCACAATCACCACGCAAAACCCGCCACTGCCCCCAAGCCTGGCCACGGAAACGTTGCTCCGGCACACAAGCCCAGCCACAAACCCGGTAATGTGGCCCCTCACAACGGCGGCAACCACAAGCCCGTGAAGGTGACCCCCAACAATGGCGGCAACCACAAGCCCGCGAAGGTGACCCCCAACAATGGCGGCAACCACAAGCCCGCGAAGGTGACCCCCAACAACGGTGGCAATCACAAACCGGCAAACGTTGCTCCCAGGGGTAACACAACCCGCAGCACCGGCGTAACGGCAGCGCCCCGCGCTTCCAAAAACGCCCCCGCTAGGACTGGCAACTCTACTGCAGTACGCGCACGCAGCGCAAGCAACGCAGCCCGCAGGTAACTCCTGACACACACACTATATAATTGAAAGCGCCTCCGGGCGCTTTCTTTTTAAATAAATGATTACTTTTGCACTGATATGAAGAAACTGCTCAATATCGCTAAATATGTGCTGCTGTCTGGTGCGGCTGTGCTTCTGGTCTATCTTGCATTCCGCAAGGTCGACTGGGAGGCTTTTTTAGCCGGCCTGGCTCAGACAAGATGGATATGGGTGGTTATATTCTGCTTTTTGTCTGTCCTGGCGTTGCTTGGCCGTGTGGTCAGGTGGAAAGAACTTCTGGCCCCGTTTGACGACAGCATTGGCGCTATGAAGATTTGGGATGCTAACAACATAGGCAATCTTGCCAGTGCGGCGTTGCCAAGCACCGGAGAGATTCTCAGATGCGGCTATATATCTTCAAAGAAGCTTCAGTTTGACAAGGCATTGGGAACTATGCTATGCGAGAGAATCTGGGATCTGATTGCCATAATAGTGCTGACAGTGGTTTCTCTTTCGCTGCAGTGGGAGCGGTTTGGCGGTTATTTCAAGGAGAATATCGTATCTCCTCTGGCTTCTGCAGGTGTCGGGTGGATTTTGCTGGCGGTGATAGTTCTGGCAGCGGTTTTCATAGTGCTGATGTTCAAGTTCCGCGACCGCAGCGTCTTTTGCAACAAAGCTGCGGAGTCTGTTTCCAGGCTCGGCGCAGGAATCCTTGCTTTTACCAAGAGCAAGAAAAAGTTTCTGGTAGCTTTATCTACTTTTTTTATCTGGTTTATGTATGTCCTGATGAGCTTTTGCATAATCAAGGCTATGCCGTCGCTTTCCGGACTGACACTCTCTGATGCGGCATTCCTCTCGCTGGTGGGCAACATCGCCTCTGTGGTGCCTGTTCCTGGCGGAATAGGTGCATATCACTATTTGGTTGCTTCGGCTGTAGGGCTGTACGGTCATAGCTGGGAGATGGGCCTGCTCTTCGCCACATTAAATCACGAGATTCACGCCGTGGTGGTAATAGTCCTGGGTGTTGTCTCATACATAAAGGTGGTGAGGGATCGCAGCCGCAAGCATAGCGATGTAAACAAACCGGAAGAAAGCATTTACAAAAATGAAGCAGAATAGCGGCGGCGGTAATAAAACCATAATAGTCTATATTGCAGTTGCTATAACACTGCTGTTGCTGTTTTTTGCCAATATTTTGGCGGGTCCTGTGAAGATTCCGCTAAAGGAAGCATTGAGCATTCTGTTTGGCAAGTTGTCAACTCAGCAAAGCTGGAATCAGATAGTGCTGACTTCCCGTCTGCCCCAGGCAGTGACGGCGCTTCTGGGCGGAGCATCCCTGGCGGTGAGCGGTCTGCTGCTCCAAACCTTCTTCAAAAATCCGCTGGCAGGTCCTTCGATACTCGGTATCAGCGACGGAGCCAACCTGGGCGTGGCCCTGGCAATGCTTTACATCTCCACAACAAGCTATCTGACCACCATTGCAGCAGCCTTTATTGGAGCTGCAGTAGTACTTGCAATAATCATATGGTTCTCGCATAAAGTCAGGAACAATGTGATGCTGCTTATTATAGGTATTATGGTTGGATACCTGGCTTCTTCCGTGATATCGATACTCAACTTCAACGCTTCAGCCGACAAGGTGCATCAATATGTAATGTGGGGAATGGGTGACTTTGGCAGCGTTTCCAACGACAAGCTCCCTTGGTTCGTGTCCTTTACAGTGGTTGGTTTAGTTGCAGCATTGCTTTTGGTAAAGCCGCTTAACGCATTGTTGCTTGGCGAGTCATATGCTTCTAATCTTGGCATTAACGTGCGTGCTGCACGGCTGGCCATACTGCTGGTGACCGGCATTCTGACAGCCACTGTCACGGCTTTCTGCGGCCCCATTTCGTTCATCGGGTTGGCTGTTCCTCATATCGCAAGGCTTGCCCTGGGCAGCAGCAATCATCGCAATCTACTTCCTGTAACGCTTTTGGTGGGAAGTTTTATTGCGCTGCTATGTAACCTTTTATCTAATTTGAGCACTGTTGGCGGTCCGCTCCCGCTCAACGCAATGACCTCTATTGTAGGGGCGCCGGTCATAATCTATGTGATTATGAACCGCAAGAATATGGGATACTTTAACTAATCCTTTAAAGGGAAGTAGTATTTTAGTTGGTGCTCAGGGAGTTTCTCTGGATGATAAATGTAGATCAAGTCGGCCAGAATCTGGTCCGGATGCAGGGTTATATCGTCGTAATAGGTCGTTACAAGTGTGTTACATCCATAGATTTTATGGGACTTAAAGGCTTTGAAGCCCGAATATGGCTGATACTCCTTTTTCAGGTCGTCGTATGTCATTTCTGACTTGGTTCCATATTTCATCAGCCAGAAATCTGCATCACATCCCCTCTCGAAAACCTCTTCAAAAGTCTTGTGCGCGCTGCTGGCTGATGTGATGTCGGAATATACATAATTTGCGCCGGCATCGCGATGGAGACAACCTACATAGCTTCCCGCAGCGGGAACTGCCCAGGTCTGACCCCACTTTCTTTCCAAAACCACGGTGGGTCGCTCTTTAACATCGGCACAAGATGCCTTCAGTGCCTCATAGTTTCGCTTTGTGGCCTCAAACAGGGAGTCTGCCTTGTCACGGCAGCTGAATATCAAACCGTAGAATTTAACCCACTCCGTGCGCCCCAGCGGGTGGTTCTCCATATAGTCGGCCGCTTCTACAATAGGGATTCCTAGTTTCTCGGCCGCACCATAGCCACTGTTTTCAAAAGGGGATGCGATAATGATATCTGTATTCAGGTTTATTATCTTCTCTACGTTTGGCGACGCCGAATTCCCTAAATCTGCAATTTCTTGATTGTCAATGCGGCGCAATATTTCACTTGAAGTAATGTATTCAGGTTCGCATACGCCGGCGACAAGGTCCAGGAGACCCAACTGCTCTGCCATTGCTGCGTGAACGGAGGTGTAAATTACGGCCTTCCTTACAGGAGTCGGGATCAATATCCCAATTTTATTAAGACTATCTTTTAGTGACGGTCTTGACTCTAGTAATTTCCTTGATGCCAGTATGTAGTTTTTGCGGGTCTTTAAAGTATCCCAAGGGTCTCTTAAAGTAACTTGAGTAAAATCATTGAAATAGCTTATTTTAAGTCCACGGGCAAACTCCAGGCTATCAACACTTCCGGCGGCTTGGGGCACTCCTGTTCCGCGCCCCTTGCAGCCAGAAACGGCCATAGCGGCCAAAAGTGCCGCAAATAATACTGAATACGCTATTGTCCTTTTAATATAACTCATTGTTTTACTTGTTGAAATCGGGGATTATTTCTATAAAGAATTCAATATTCCTTCCGGGCATCGGACGGCTAAGTACCGACTCGTATTCTTCGTTGAAAATGTTGTTTACTGCCAGTTTGAATGATAGTCCAGTGTACCTCAGCGCAAAGCGCTTTTCCAAAACGATGTCGTTCATAATGTAGGGCAGCACGCGGCCTATCTTGGTAGCCATATCGTTGTCGCTGGTGGTGTATCGCTCGCTGTACCAGCACCATTTCCAAGTCAGGCGCCAGCTGCTGTAAGCCAGAGATGCCACTGAAGATCCGGAGAAAAGCGGAACGTATACCAGCTGCTTCCCTATGGCCTCGTCGGCCCAGTCTTTCGGGTCTCCGTGGTTTATGGACGGGGTCCAGGCAAAGTTGGCAGAGCCGCTGGCCTGCCAGTCACGGGATATCTGAAGTTTACCGGAAGCGCGGGTTTCAATACCGTATGCGTGCACCCGCAGCACGTTGCGCGGGGTCCAGTATCCCTTGAAGGTCGGTATCCACACAATCCAATTATCTATGTAAGAGTCAAACCAGTTTGCAGAAAGATCCAGCGAATAGCGGCCCTCGTGTGATTTGGAAAAGAACAGACCGGCATCGTAGCTGTAGCCGCTCTCAGGCTTCAGGTCTGGGTTGCCTCCGGGCAGGAAATAAAGATCATTCAAAGAAGGATACCGGAAGTTTCTGCTACCCGACACTTTTGCGGTTAAACTATTGGTAATTAAGTAATCAATATTGATTACCGGAATTATTGGTGAAAATTTATCGCCATACAATTCTTCGCGCAATGCGGCGGCTATACCCAGCCTGCGGGTGGCATTCCACTTGGCGGAGAGGTAGGCGCTGGTCTCGAAACGCCCCTGCTCATAGCCTATAGTCACTTTGTCCGATTCCTTGATGGCATTGCGATCGGAGCTTTCTACAAAATGCTGGTAGGCCGCAAGCTGGGCGTTGATCATAAGCTGTTTTACAGGGAACCACTTGCCTTCTGCCTGGCCGTAGATGGTGTTTATCAAGCTCCTGCTTTGCACCATAGATACCATGGTGCCGTTGCCCCTGTCCTTGGAAAAGTCGTAGGCCTGTTTGGTGTGGAGCCATCCGGCCTTAGCTTCCAGAATATAGCCTTTACCTGTATGATTCCATCCGGTAACAGTACGTAATGTGTTTTCGCTCTGCTGGTTTAGATACTTGTTCCCAGGCCTGTAATCTACCGAAAGCATAGGGACGCCGCGTATAGATCGGGTCCACCAGGCATTAAGACTCAGCCGGTCGCCGCCGCTGGTGGTGTAGTACGCCTCCTGCAGCAGATGCAGGTCCCGAATGCTGCCGCATCGGTTAGTGTCTATTGGATAATAACTACCATTGGGGACGCCGAAATCGTCGTAGGTATATTCTTTTTTGTTGTAATTGCGGTATGTGAAGTCGTTTTCGCTGGATGTCGCTGCGAGACGTGTCCGGATATGCCACCTTTTTGTGCCGTAGCCAACCTTGAGAAAACCGTCAAAGGTTCCGAAACTGCCGTATCCGGCCACTGCATCCAGCTCAAGGCCCTCTTTCTGTGCATTGTCGGTGGCCAGAAGCACCGCCCCGCCCAATCCGCCGCCGGTCACTGCCAGTGACGAACTGCCGTGCAGCATATCGGCCTTGTCGGTAAAGTATGAGGGAATCATACTGAAATCGGTCATTCCCAGCATCGGCGAGTTGATCTTCATCCCGTTCCAGGTGACCTGGGTGTGCGATGCGGCGGTGCCGCGGAAAGAGACGGTGGCAAGACTCCCCCGCCCGTACTGTTTTACAAATACCGACGTGTTGTAGGTCAGGATGTCGGCCATAGACTGGGACACCGTCAGTTGCAGAGCCGCCGAATCAATGGAGGTGCGGTGCTGTCCTATCTCCCCCAGCGGACGCTCTGCAACAACCGCAGATTCGGTGATTTGCGTCACATACGAGGGGTCTCCGTTCCACCAGGGTTCCTGCCCGGCGAGAGGGAGAAATGCCGCAAAAAGGGCAATTATTGAAGCGAGGCGGCGTGTTTTCATTGCGCTGCCCTCCAACAGAAGTTGCCCGGGTTGATTCCGGCGCCAAAAGTGTCCAGAAGATTGCCTTCTGCAGAGTAGCGCATCACCACCCCGTTCTGTGTATAATCTATGGCGTCTCCAATGTAGATATCTCCGTTCCAGGGGTCAATGGTCAGGGAGTAGAAAATTGTTCCCTTGGGTTCGACAAGAGGTATTGCGGGCAGGTTCTCATCTTCTGCCTGCATCTTGTACACGCCGTCGTTTATCCAGTATAATGTACGTCCGCCGTCGCCTGTGGCAAGACCGCGGGGCGTCTTTCCAAACTCGAAATAAAAAGTCTTTTCTATGGCAAAGCTTTCGGCATCAATCTTTACCAGGGTGGCTCTTTCATATCCATAAGGGCTTCCTTCGTAACCGCCGTCGGTTATTGTCCAAAGTTTATCGTTGCAGTCCTTGACCAGGGACGATGGCTGTATCCCGACAACGAGTTGCTGCGTCACGGAATCTGTTCTTGTATCAATCTTCAGGATACGGTTTTGATATGACCAGCAGTTTACATAGACATAATCACCAATTTGCACCATCATCTCGGTGGAGCCGGTTTCAAAATCCATCCCGGTCTCTATGTAGCCGGTGATGCGGCATTCGCTGGGGTCAACTATATATATGCGCGGGTCCCAGATCTGGGTCACGTAGGCTTTGTGGCTGTCTATGAAATGAATGTATCGGGGGCTGGTGAAGCCCGTGATGCGGCGCACCTCCCTGAATGTGGAGGGATCTATCGCGAAGATGACGCCGGAGTTGTTTACCACAACCCAGCACAGGCCGTCGAAAATGGTCATCGACTGTGCCACGTCGCCCAGCGGAAAGGCATTGCTGCGGGCAAATATTTCATTTTCTGCCGATTTGGATTCGGGGTCGTAGTAGGTAAGCGAGGCGTTGCCGTACATATAATTGCCTTCGCACAGCACAAACAGACCGCGGTGCGACAGGTCGGCGGCAAACTGCTCTTCCTCCCTCGGGCCGTATTTCATACAAGAGGCGGCCGCAAGAAGCGTAAAAAGCAGCAGAAGATGCCTTTTCATCAAGGCTTGAGATTGATGGTGAGATCTTCGAAGCCGGTGACTTCGGTAGAGAGTTCTCCCAGCCAGCCGCTCTTGGAATTGACAGCGGTCTGGACTTTAATGAAATCGATATATTTCAGGATGACCTGTTTCCCCTCGGAATCCAGGGCATCGTCTATGCGGAAAGAAGATCCGCCAAAATTGTCGGCATAGCCCCAGTCATAGTCGGGATTTACCCAGTAGGAGCCGTTGCCCGAGTGGTCATAATTGTTGGCTTTGAGCCGGGGCCCGGAGAGAGTATAGCTATTTTCTGCTATCCATCCGGGATAATAATAGTCCTGGGTGTGGAAAGAGGCCAGATAGTCTATGGTCCCCTCCTGCCCTTCGCTGTCGCTCCAGCGGACATCCTGTCCGGGTCCGTCGGGCTTATAATATGTCACGCTATAGTCGTGATTGGTAAACTGATTGAAATACTCGCAGCCGCGCAGTTCATACCACTGGTCGTCGGGGAGGCCGTTGCCGTTGTCATCCACGGCGACCCATACTATGCCCGGTTCGCTGCCGCCGGAAACGGCGTTGCCATAGACAGCGAAACTGTAGCCGCCGATATTGACCACGCTATGGTCGAACCCCACAATGATATAGCCTCCGAAGCCACCCAGCGAGACAAACTTTTTCTCTGCAAGGCGCTCCTTTGCCCACTGGCTGGCGGCTGCGGGAGTTTCAATCCTGTAAGGCATTGTCACCGGGTCGTTTATGAACTGGCCCGGAGCCGGGGTGTATTCAAAGACTCTGTCGGCAAACGCAGAGCTGTACTGGTTTGCCGGGCGATAGTATTCTCCCAGCGGCTCCCCTTCTATGGTCCTGCTGAAATTGCAGGAAACCGCCGCGAGAGCCGCTGCGAAAAGGAATACTATATTGCAAAGTCTTTGCATTGAAAATTATTTCTCAGCGGGCATTTCTACCACAATGTTGTCGTATGCGAAGTATGCGGGGGCATTGAAACCATAATCGCCGTAGCAGTCATCAGTGCCGAAAACGCAGAAGATAATACCGTATACAGCGCCAAGACCGCTGAGATCCCATTTTTTCCATACGGGTTTGCTTCCGTTCTTAAATCCTGCAACATCGTTTGCATCGAGATATTTAACGGTTGCTACTTTAGTTGCGGAGCCGTTTTTATCAAAACCCACTGCTTTGAGAGAAAGTGAAGTGGAACCTTCGAGTGGTCCGAAGAAGGCGTTGCCGTTGACGCATGTGTTAATAACAAAGTTGGTCGGGCAGATGTCTATACTCTTGATTACACGTTCAACGCCATCAGAGAATCGTATCTGCGAATTCATAGGTGCTGTGGTGAATTTAGTTAATGCAGTAGGATCTGCATCACCATAGTGAACTATGAAGTTTTTGCCACTTTTCGGTGCGACGGGAACTTCGAGCTGACGAGTGTAATCCGCGTCAGTGAAGTCAGCTACGACAAAATTAGAAATAACTTCACCACCACAGTAGAAACTTGCACCAGTACCATAGGTATCGGGGAATCCCGGAAACTCCAGCATTGAATTTCCATCGCTCCATTGGTAGTTAGTTGCACCTTCGCCATAAAGGTTGTTGTCATTAGCTTGATCGGCGATAACAAGTGCATCCCAATTGCTGCCTTCAAAATCGAGGGTTACTGTTTTGGGACCTTTTGCGCAAGAGCAAACAAGTGCAACCGCCAGAGCGGCTACTGCAAGAAAATTGAATGATTTTTTCATATACATTGAGTTTTAAAAATGTAAAATCCGCGTACATTAATAAAAATCAAATGCAGCAGGTCTTCTGGCTTGCTCCGCCTTGCCGCGGCGCCTTCCCGGCCAAAGAGGCCAGTGGCATAAGATACCGGGCGGTTTTTGGACCCAAACGGGCCGGAGCTTACAGCAGCGGGAACTGCGCAGGACTTTCACCTGACTTCCCTTTTCTGCATTTGCAGCGCAAAGATACTCTTTTTTTCAAGAATAACTAATTAGTTCGGGCAGAGTCTGCTACGGCAGGAACCGGGGACGCCGGCGCGGCTGCTGAGGAGTCGGGCCGCCACTGTTCCCCGCGGACCCTCTCCCGGAATATTGAGCGGCGCAGGTGTATCTCGTCTATGCGGTGATGCAGCTGCAGGATGTCGTTGGTGTGGACTGAATAGGAATTGTCCAGCACCGCCGCCGCCTCGCTTCGGATATCCAGGCACGAAGGGCCAATCTTCAGGATATAAGAGCCTGCATCCACGCTCCACGCCGCCGAGGCGCCGTTGTAGGATGCCAGGGCGTCAAACGGAATGACGAAAGATGCATAATATGTCTCGCCAGGGGCAATTTCTGGGGTTTTTTCGTAGGCTACCAGGCTCAGCAGAGGCTTGTCCAGAGAGCCCTCCGGAGCCACGACATACACCTGCACGACCTCGCGGCCGGGAAGATTACCGCTGTTGGTGATGTCTACATACACCTTAAGCGAGTTGCGGCGGACAATCACGTCGGGTTCACCATATTTAAAAGTGGTGTATGTCAAACCGTGGCCAAAAGGATACGACACAGAGCGGCCGAAGGAAGTAAAGAAGCGGTACCCAACAAACAGGCCTTCCTGATAAAGGAAATAGTCCTTATTGCGGACGCCCATAGCTGCTCTGTCGGCCGAATCCTTTGCAGACAGGGCAAACATAGCACGGAAGCGGCGGGCACGCTCGGAAGTGTCTCTCCTTTGCATTTCAAAGCCGCCGCCGGGGATGCGGCTGCTGTCACGGCGGGCCATACCACCGCGCGGAGGCATTGCACCTGCTCGGCCACCAGTCTGGCCGGGACGCATTTTCTCTCCTTCCGGCCGGGCTTCTTCACGATGGGCCACCGGGAAATTGCGCATAGAAGGATAGAAACCCAGATGTTCGGGCAGGGTCACGGTCAGATGGCCAGAAGGAGCCACTGTGCCGGTGATGATGTCGGCAAGCGCTCCGGGACCTTCACTGCCGGGGGCGAATGCCAGCAAAATGGCGTCGGGCAGCTCTTTCCACGAAGCGGTCTCTATAACGGCATCAACATTAAGGATTACCACCACATAGCGGTCGTCGGCGTGGAAGCGCTGGCAGGTCTGCTCTATGATAGACCTCTCTTCTGAAGTCAGGTCAAAGTCTTCTGCAAGGCGGTCACCCTTTTCGCTGCGGCGGGTAATCACCACCAGCGCCATATCGGCCTCGTCTTCGCTGCCGGTTATATTGCAGCCGGCCTGGGTTAGAGCCTGCTCCAGAGCGGGTTTTATGGCTATTGTGGAGTCGCTTGCAACTTCCAGGACTGTGATCAGTTCAGAGAGAGAATCTATTACCGGCAGTGCCGCAAAGCGGTTTTCCAGCAGAATGATGCCCGCTGCCGCTGCTTTGCGGGCAACGGCCTTGAGGTCGGGCTCGGGGTGCTCTTCTTCACGTTTTTTGCCTTTCTTGAATTCCGGGGTGGATACTATAAGCTTAAGGACATTTCTGACGCTGCTGTCCAGCGCAGAAAGGCGGAGCCGTCCATCACCGGCAAAGGTAAAGATAGAGTCGCGCTGCGCCGCTTCGCAGGGAGGCAGCAGGTCGCATCCGGCGGCAATCTTGGCCGCGGCTTCTTCTCCGGTGCCACAGGTGCCTATCACCGTGCCCTGGAATTTCCATTCTCCTCTGAGCAGTGTGCCCAGCAACTCGGGGTTTGTGGCGGCTGGGGTGCTGTTTATCTTGTTTGAAGCAATGCTAATTGCCGCGGGAGCGCTTTCTGCAAGAGCTATTTCAAAGCCTTTTAAGTAAAGTTCCCTGAGTGTGCGCGGGGTGATGCAGGCATCGTATTTGTCGCCATAGCTCTTATGGTTGGCGGCGGCAAATGAACAGGGAACCGCCCCTGCTCCGCTATGTCCCATACCCTTGATTGCAGCGGAGGCGCTTTTGCCGGAAATCAGCGGATCTTCAGAGTAATTCTGGCTGTAGCCGCCAGAGAGCGGGTTGCGCAAGAGGTTGAGCCTGGGCGCCATCAGCAAGTCTGCACCGCAGTCAACTTCTTGATGGCCAATGGCTTCGGCAGTCTCTTCTATCAGCTCTGTATCCCACGAAGAAGCCTGCATAAGCGGAGACGGGAAAACCACT
>JAFRRR010000073.1 GCA_017428035.1 Bacteroidales bacterium
ACAGTCGCAACGCTCTCGTCGCTGCTACTCCAAGTGACTCGCCTCTGTGTTGCGTCGTCCGGTTTTACGGTGGCGGTAAGCTTGGCCGATTCACCCTCCAGCAGGGTCAGCGTAGCACAATCCAGCGTCACCGAAGTCACCGGAATCGTCTTTTCTTTTACCTTGACTGTACAGGAGGATGTTATAACCCCGGCACCTGCCGTGATTTCGGCTTCGCCGGCACCGACGGCTGTCACAAGGCCATCGTCCGTAACCGTGGCCACCGAAGGGTTGTCGGTTATCCAAAACACAGTCGGGTCGGTGGCGTCGGCGGGCTGCACCTGCGCAACCAGCTGATAAGTCTGCCCTACCTCCATCTCCACCAGGGCCTTGCTGACAGTAACCCCTGTCACGTCGATATCCTTTTTACAGGATACCAACAAACAGAGCAGGAGCGTTACTATCAACAGTCTCTTTTGCATAATCAATTATTCTTTGACAGCCCGGACGGCCATACCCCAGTACCGTCGGTCAAATGACGTATCAATACGGGACGAATTAAAAAACAGATTGCACGCGAAACTGGGCGCATTCGTATAAAGGGTCGTCGACCAATAGTATCCTTCCGATTTCTTGTTATTAACAAGAGTCCCTTCCCGATAGCCGGCGGCCGGGAAGAATATACTCTTTCCGTTGGACTTGCTTGTAAACAGTTCTCCCTCTACCCCGTTCTGGGTTGTCCAGGTACTTGTACAGTACATTAGCAATTCATCAAACTCCGCTCTTGTGGGCATTCGCCACGATACACCCCAGTTGACCCGGGCGACATCGTCATCCAATTCCAAGGCCTTCCTGTTATCTACGATTCCATAAGCGCCTTGCTGGTTGTACTTTGTCAAATGATAATAATTCCCTGTACACCATATATAGGTTCCCCATTCGTAACGGTTCTTGGGAGTGAGCTCACCCCAGGAGTAATAATTGCCAAATTCTTCTGGAGTGGCAGCTCCGATATTGTATTTCGCCCACTTGAGATGCGACGGCAACCCCAAATCCACCCATTCGTGTTTTGTCCATACCTTCACAGAACATATCGCGGTCCTGTTGCCGTTGTTGGTAGTGACCGTTACGGTCGCGGTACCGGCACTTAAGGCCGTGACCTTGCCGGCAGCATCCACACTTACCACCGAGTCATCGGAAGAACTCCACGTGACACTCTTGTCCGTAGCGCTGTCCGGCTCAACCGTGGCCACAAGGAGGGCTGTCTCGCCCGCTTCAAGTGAAAGGCTGGTTTTGTCCAGAACCACCGATGCCACGTCAATTTCTCTAACAGTCACTATGCAGCTGCCGCTGACACCGCTACCGTCCTTTGCCGTGGCAGAGATTATCGCCGTGCCTGACGCCAGGCCTGTAACGACGCCGGTATTGCTGACTGTGGCCACACCGGGATTGGAAGACGACCACGTCACTTCCCTGTTCTCGGCCGAGGCGGGGGTCACGGAAGCGGTCAATGTCACAGTAGCGCCTACCACAATGTTAGCGTCTGGCAATGTGATGCCGCTCACCGGTATCGGCGTGACAACCACGGTGCAGCGGGCGCTCTTGCCACCAGCACTTGCCGTTACGGTAGCCGATCCGACACCCGTGGCAATGACTTTTCCGTTTGAATCGACCCTCGCAACTGAAGTATTGTCGCTTGTCCAGGTCACGGTCCGCTCAGAGGCATTGAGGGGAGTTACCGTAGCAGTCAGAATTTCGCCGGTGCCGTAGACCATATTCAAAGCTGTCCTGTCCAATATTACGCCTGTAACGGGCACAACGGCGGCTTTGACGATGACCCTGCAAGAGGCGCTCTTGCCACCATCATAAGAAGTGGCTATGATTATTGCCGTTCCAGCCTTGTTGGCCTTTACGACACCGGTATGGCTGACCGTAGCCACCTGCGAATCACTGGAAGACCAGATGATAAGCTGCTGTGTTGCGCTATCCGGCGATACAGCAGCAGCCAGTGTGGCCGAACTGCCCACGTTCATTGTCATATTGCCCGCATCCAGCGAAATTCCTTCCACTGGAACGCGCACATCCTGGTCCGAAACTGGCCGCAAGGAAAGCCCAAAACAGCGATAGCCATAGCCAGTGAGAACCTCTGTGGGGGAGAATACTACTCTCCAAGCGTTGCAGGAATTTCCGGTATACAGGGATGATGTCCAATAACACCCCTGGGCGCCGGCATTGTAAGATTCGGATGCCTTAATGTAGCCTGCCGCAGGGAGGAAAATACTGTTGCCGTTGGTCTTGCTCTCTACCAACGCCCCCTTTACACCGCCGCGCGTCGTCCACGTCCAGGTGCAGTTGCTCTGAAGTTCCTCGAACTCCGCTTCGGTCGGCATCCTCCAGGCATCGCCCAGCCTGATGCCGGCAATATCGTCCTGCGGCAGCAGTATGGTCGTGTTGTCTACCGTACCGAAGGAAACGTCAATGTTGTATTTGGTAAGTTTGTCATAAGAGCCATTGCTCCAGTAGTATGTCTGCCAGCCGAAATTGTTCTTGGTCTCGACCTCACCCCAGGCATAATAATCGCCGTAATCCTCGGGATTGACTGCCCCCAGGTTGCGGGTAGCCCACTTGAGGCCCGAAGGCAATCCCAGGTCGGCCCAGTCACCTTCGGGAGGAGTCAGCTCGGAAACCCTTACGGAGCATATCGCGGTCTTGCTGCCGTCGTTGGAAGTGACGGCCACAATCGCGGTGCCGGCCGTCTTGGCGGTAATCTTTCCGTTCTGGTCCACATCGGCGATGTCGGGATTGGTGGATGCCCACGCATATGACTGGTCCGTTGCGATCTGGGGCAGCACCGACGCGGTCAGCGTCTCGCTCTCCCCCACCATCAGGTTAAGCGAGCTGCGGCTTATCTCTATCGATTCTACACGGACTATCTTTCTGCTCACCGACACGACGCAGGCAGCGTACTTGTCGCCATTGGTGGCCACTATCGCGCACACGCCCTCCTGCCCGGCTATTACCTTGCCGTGGGTATCCACAGTCGCAACGCTCTCGTCGCTGCTACTCCAAGTGACTCGCCTCTGTGTTGCGTCGTCCGGTTTTACGGTGGCGGTAAGCTTGGCCGATTCCCCCTCCAGCAGGGTCAGCGTAGCACAATCCAGCGTCACCGAAGTCACCGGAATCGTCTTTTCTTTTACCTTGACTGTACAGGAGGATGTTATAAGCCCGGCACCGGCCGTGATTTCGGCTTCGCCGGCACCGACGGCTGTCACAAGGCCATCGTCCGTAACCTTGGCCACCGTAGGGTTGTCGGTTATCCAAAACACAGTCGGGCCGGTGGCGTCGACGGGCTGCACCCGCGCGCCAAGCTGATAAGTCTGCCCTACCTCCATCTCCACCAGAGCCTCGCTGACAGTAACCCCTGTCACGTCGATATCCTTTTTACAGGATACCAACAAACAGAGCAGGAGCGTTACTATCAACAGTCTCTTTTGCATAGAAAGACAAATTTACAAATAATCAAAGAAATGTGTTATATTTGTTTTCCGTCAGAAAAGAATAGCTTTACCCCTACTATGTTCATAGAGAACACAAAAAATCCGGGCTGGATTGAGGTGATATGCGGCTCGATGTTTTCCGGGAAGACAGAGGAGCTGATACGCCGCCTGCGCCGCGCCCAGTTTGCCAACCTCCGCGTGGAGATATTCAAACCCGCAATTGACACCCGCTACTCGGAAGAGGAGGTGGTATCGCACCAGGGCAACAGCATCCTCTCCACACCGGTGGATTCCAGTTCCAGCATCATTATGCTGGCCGGCAATGTGGATGTGGTGGGCATTGACGAGGCCCAGTTTTTTGACGAGGGGATTGTGGATGTAGTGCAGAAACTGGCCTCGGCCGGCATCCGCGTGATAGTGGCCGGCCTGGATATGGATTTCCGGGGCAAGCCTTTCGGCCCTATGCCAGCGCTGATGGCGGTGGCCGAATATGTCACCAAGGTGCACGCCATCTGCGTGCGGTGCGGCGACCCCGCCAACTTCTCTCACCGTCTCATCTCCAGCGAAAAGCTGGTGGAGCTGGGTGAAAAGCAGACTTACGAGCCACTCTGCCGCCACTGCTACGAAAAGGCGATGGCAGAGTCTAATAAAGCTTAAGCTCTCCTATCTCGATTCCTTTGCAGCCGGCCTGCATAATGGGCACCAGCTCTCCGTCAAGGTTTTCGACCTCTTCGGCGTCTTTGAGGAATGTGTGGCTGTGACCGCCTATGATGAAGTCTATGTTGCGGGAATTCGCCGCCATAACCTGGTCAGACGGGTTCTCTTCATTGCCGCCGGTAAAGCCCAGGTGAGACAGCAGTATCACCAGGTCGCAGCGTTTGGTCTTCTTCAGGAACTCGGCCCAGCGGTTGACCTCTTCTATGGTGTTCAGTGATTTTATCCCTTCTATGTTCTGGGCAGCGACCATACCGCGCAGGCGCACCGTGGCGCCTATAATGCCAATCTTGTAGCCGCCGCGCCTGACAATCACGTAGGGCTGCACATAGCCTTCCAGAGGAGTGCCGGTAAAGTCATAGTTGCAGCAAACAGTGGGATATTTTGCCTGTGAGAGACGGCGGGCAAACTCTTCCTGGCCGTTATCAAACTCGTGGTTGCCGATGGCCACCGCGTCGTAGCCCATCAGGTTCATAAGGTCGCGCTCCAGGTCGCCCTTGCCTATGTTGAAGTAGGGTGTGCCCTGGTTGTAGTCGCCGGCATCCAGCAGCAGGACCTTGTTCTTGCCGAACTCGGCGCGGACGCTGTCTATGAAATAGTACCTTCGTTCCACGCCGCCGCTGCCGGCGTTGCGGCCGGTGCGCACGGGTTCAATCTGGCTGTGGGTGTCGTTGGTATGAAGCACCACCAGCTTCTGTGCCTTGGAGGGCAGCGCAACCGCCGCCAAAATCATCATACAGATAAATATGCGCTTCATACTACCTCTCTTTAGGGTTAATTATTACCACGCGGCCGTCCTTTTTAAGGTCCAGGGACTTGCCTGCCGCCATCATATCTTTCATCTCCGAGACGATGAGATCCTTGAGCTGGATGCCGGTGTCGCGGCGGACCAGGATGCCGTCGCCCCAGTCGATGCCGTCGCCGCCGGTCACCAGAAAGTCTATGGTGGCCACGGTGTAGACTTTATCAGGATCAAGCTTCTGGCCGCCGACAGTGCACTCGGCCAGACGGTCTCCGTCAATCCTCATCCTTACACCCGAGAGCGCCTCTACCTTGTTTTTGCGGGCCATCTTTTCGAAGATGCGCTTCAGGGCCGACCCCTCCACATTCAGGATTGTGAGATTGTTGTTGAAAGGGAAGATGGAGACCACGTCATATACCCGCACGGCGCCCTTGGGCAGGTCGGTGCGGATGCCGCCGAAATTGAGCAGGGAGATGTCTATCTTCTCTCCGGAATACTTTTCTGCAAAACTGCGCAGCGCATCCACGGCATAGTTGCTCAGGCCGCTTTCGGGGGCCTCCTTGGAATACACGCCATTGCTGTAGCAGACAATCTCCTGCAATGGTGCCATAAGGGTATCATACTTGGCAATAGCCTCCTGCACCGCGGTGTCAGTGCCAACATCGTAGCGGTCTGTCAACTCGTGGTATTCCCAGGAATACTGGCTGTAGCCCTTGGGGCGGCAAGAGCACAGCGCCAGCAGCAGCGCCGCCAAAACCAGTGTTTTTTTCATATCAGTCTTTGTATTTGAGCCATTTGAACAGATCTTTGAAGGTCGCCTTCTTGCCGTAGGTCAGGATGCCGACCCTGTAAATCTTGGCCGAAGCCCAGGCTATGGCAATGAAA
>JAFRRR010000074.1 GCA_017428035.1 Bacteroidales bacterium
AATAGTTGAAACCCCGCTCCAGAAACAAATCGACCATTGCACACATCTGCTCTGTATCTACCCGGCCGCCTTTCATAGGAAGCCTCATACAGCCGAACCCGAAGTTCTTTTTTATTTCAGGGAAAATGTTGTTCATTTCTTCTTTTTGTTTAGGTAAAGATAGCAATAATCAATTGATTATGGCTATATTTGCGGCCCCAAAAGTAAAATTGGTACAATTAAAATACAGCAATGAAAAAGATTTTTTTGATAATGATGGCTTCTATGGCAATCGTTTCTTGCGCTCCCAAGGGCGAGAAGGCCCCCGCGCTGGATCTTTCCAATCTTGACACTACTGTCAGCCCCAAGGTGGACTTTTACAAGTATGCAACCGGCGGCTGGCAGGTAAAGAACCCTCTGCGTCCCGAATTCTCACGCTTCGGCTCTTTTGACGTTATTTCCGAGACCAACCAGAAGCAGCTCAACGAGCTGTTCGAGTCTATGGTGGATATGAAGGCCGCCAAGGGCTCCGTGGACCAGAAGATCTCTGACCTCTACAAGATGGCTCTGGACTCCACTACCCGCAACGAGCTTGGCGCAAAGCCCATTATGGACGATATCGCCCGCATTCAGGCAGTCACCACCAAAGACGAGCTCTGGCACCTTCTCTCCAAGATGAGTCTTGAGGGCACAGGCACCGGTTTCTACGGCAGCGGCGTAGAGGCTGACCTCGCAAACAGCGATATGCAGGTGATTTACCTGGGCCAGGGCGGCCTTGGTATGGGCGATCGCGACTACTACCTCAAAGAAGAGAATGCAGCTCTCAAAGAGGGTTATCAGCAGTTCCTGGTCAAGATTCTGAACCTCTGCGGCATTGAAAATGCAGAGGATATCGCAGCCAAGACTATGGAGGTAGAGAACAATATCGCCGAATACTCCTGGACCCGCGAGCAGAACCGCGATATGACCGCAATCTACAACCCTATGTCTTCCGAGCAGATTTTTGCCGCATATCCCAACCTCGGTTTCGCCATCGAGTGCGAAGAGCTGGGCATCCCCGCGCAGGAGAAGATTATTGTAGAGCAGCCCTCTTTCTTCGAGAACTTTGATAAATATATTGCTGGTGCAGACCTTGAGACTCTGAAGGCTTATGCCCTTGCACATCTGGTGAGCGGTTCCTGCGGCGCCCTGAGCGACGATTTCTACACTGCAAGCTGGGAGTTCTTCAGCCATCAGATGGCCGGCGCACAGGAGCAGAAACCCCGCTGGAAACGCGCAATGCAGGTGCCTAACGGCCTGCTGGGCGAGGCTGTGGGCAAGATGTACGTAGAGCGCTACTTCCCCGAGTCTTCCAAGAAGAAAATGCTGGAACTTGTAGAGAACCTCCGAGCAGCCTTGAAAGAGCACATCGCCGCCCTGGACTGGATGAGCGACAGCACCAAGGTCCGCGCTCAGGAGAAACTGGATGCTTTCACCGTAAAGATTGGCTATCCTGACAAATGGAAAGACTATTCAACACTGAACATCGACCCTGAGCTGACCTATTATGAGAACCTGAAGAATGCCAGCGCCTGGTATATGAAAGACAACCTGTCCAAGCTGGGCAAACCCACCGACAAGACCGAGTGGGGTATGACTCCTCAGACCGTAAATGCATACTATAACCCCACCACCAACGAGATCTGCTTCCCCGCAGGTATCCTGCAGAAGCCTTTCTTCGATCCCGATGCAGACGCTCCCGTGAACTATGGCGGTATCGGTGTGGTTATCGGCCACGAGATGTCCCACGGTTTTGACGACCAGGGCTCTATGTTCGACGCCAACGGCAATATGGCCAACTGGTGGACTGCAGAAGACAAGGAGAAGTTTGACGCCAAGGGCGATATCCTTGTTAAGCAGTTCGATGCAGTTGAGGTGCTCCCTGGCGTACACGCCAACGGCCGTTTCACTCTGGGCGAGAACATCGGCGACCACGGCGGACTCTCCATTTCATATTCCGCAATGCAGAATGCCCTCAAGGCTCATCCGCAGGGACTGATAGACGGCCTGACTCCCGATCAGCGCTTCTATCTATCCTATGCAACCGTATGGGCACAGAACATCACCGACCAAGAGAAGGCCCGCCTGACCAATATGGACCCTCACTCCCTGGCAGAGAACCGCGTGAATGTGTCACTGCGCAACTTCCAGACCTTCTTCGATGCATTCGACATCAAGGAGGGTGACCCTATGTTCCGTCCCGAAGAGGAACGCGTACACATCTGGTAATCCAGATCTGTCCATATACAAGAATGCCCGGCATCGCTGTCGGGCATTCTTTGTTTATTGTCGCACGGTGCTATTTCCCGTAGATGCTGTAGAATGATTCCAGCTCTTTCTTGAAATCGTCCAGATAGGGGGCGAGGGTGGAATCTTGCTGCATCTGCCGCTCTATTGTGCCGTCGGCATATTTCTGACGCATATCTTTGATGTATTCCACGCACTGGGTCTTGGTGCTGTCCCAGTCGGCCACTTTCCACTGGCCGCCCTCCTTTACAAAGATGGCTTTGTGGGGGTCGGGGTCGCCCAGAATCTCCACGTCAGCCTCTATACGGCCTCCGTCGCGCTTGAAGTCCTTCACTGCAAACACCGGCTGTCCGTCGCCGTTGCCCGAGACAAAATAGAACAACCACTCGTTGTCGCCGATTTCGCCGTAGGCGCCGGTAGGGGCTTCAAAAGCCTCGGAGTAGGCATTGAAATAATCTTCTGTGAGATATTTTCTGGCTTCGACCTTGAGGCCGTGATCGGGAATAAACTTGCACAGCGCCTCCAGGTAGTGCTTGTCAACCTTGGGCGAGCAGGCAGAAACCATCAGAATGGCCGCTATGGCCGCAAACAATCGTTTCATAATTATTCTCTGGTAGCGAGCCGTTGTTCGGCCAGTTTTTCGTATTTGGTGCCGGGGCGGCCCCAGTTGGCGTAGGGGTAGATGCTGATGCCGCCGCGCGGGGTAAAGAAGCCGGTGACCTCAATGTAGCGGGGATTCATCAGTTTGATGAGGTCCTTCATAATGATGTTGACGCAATCTTCGTGAAAGGCCCCCTCGTTGCGGAAGCTGAACAGGTAGAGTTTGAGACTCTTGCTCTCTACCATCTTGATGTCGGGGATGTAGCTGATGCGCATCTCGGCATAGTCGGGCTGGCCGGTGATGGGGCAAAGAGATGTGAATTCGGGGCAGTTGAAACGGACCCAGTAGTCACCTTCGGGGTGCTGGTTCTCAAAGGCCTCCAGCACTTCAGGGGCGTATGAATCGGCATATTTGGTCTTGCGGCCAAGCGACTGCAGACCTTCTTCCTTACGATCTTTCATATCTATTCTATATCTTTGATTTTAAACGGATTGTAGTCCACGCCACGGTCGTAGACATCCACGCCCTCCGACTTTTTGGTGCGGCGCACCACCCAGCTTGTCACGGGCAGGATAAGGATCTCGTACATCACCTTGAAAGTGACCTGGGCTATGAGCATACCCGCCAGCACCTTGGCCGGGGTGCCGATAAAGGCGATGGGGATGAAGATGAGCGAGTCCAGAAGGTCTCCGGCAATGGACGAAACAATGGCGCGCAGCCAGAAGAAGCGGCCGCTGGAGGCTATCTTCATCTTGCTCATTACAAGGGCGTTGAGGGTGGACCCTGCCAGGAATGCCAGCATTGAGGCAGCAGTGACCCTGGGCGCCATATTGAACATATAGTTAAAGTGTTCGCCGCCGTCCCAGAACGATGCGGCCGGCAGCCATACCACCAGCTGCCCCACCAGCACAACAAAGATATTGGCGGCAAAGGCCAGCCATATCACAAAGCGGGCCCTGCGAAAGCCCCAGACCTCTGCGATGCAGTCGTTCAGGATGTAGGAGATGGGAAAGATAATCACCGCTCCGGGGAGGTTGATATTCCATCCCAGGTGAAACACTTTGGTTGCGAAAAGATTGGAGGAAATGAGGCAGACGACCAGCGCCAATGCCATCAACAAGAAGTTTGTCGAGAATTTTTCTTTCATAATTGCAGTTTTTATAGTGGTGCCTGTTACACTTGATGCAGGCCACCGTGGCCCGATCTCGCCGCAAAGATAATAATTATGCCTATATTTGCACCCTATGACTTTGGTAATTGTACTTGCCGGCCTGTTTTACGTGGCCTGGCGCATATATACCATACTCCCGTTTAAAAAGTGGGTCAAGGTGGCCGTGCTGTCGGTGTACGGCTTTGCCCTGGTGAGTTTTCTGCTCACCAGCTTCGGGGTCATAGACCATCTCCCTATGCCGCTGGCCAGCTTTTTATATGTGCTGGGCAACAGCTGGCTGATTTTTGTGGTGTATGCCATCATCATCTTTGCGGTGATGGATGTGCTGCGGCTTATGCGCCTGCTGCCGGGCAAAGCCCTCAAAAGTAACATTGTCTCCAGCGCAGTGGTGTTTGGCATCATTGCCGTGCTTCTGACCTACGGCGCCATTCACTATTGCCACAAATACCGCGAGGAGATGACGATAGCCTCTGCCAAGATTGATGCGCCAGTGAAGATAGTGCTGGCCAGCGACTTGCACGCCGGCTACCACAACCGGCACCGCGAGATTGCCCGCTGGGTGGATATGATAAACGCAGAGCAGCCCGACCTGGTGCTGTTGGGCGGCGACCTGGTGGACCACAGCCTGCGGGCGGTGACGGCCGACCACGATGCCAGCCGGCTGAAAAAGCTTCAGGCGCCGGTATATTCCTGCCTGGGCAATCACGAGTATTACGCCGGGGTAGAGGATGCCGCCAAATTCTATGAAACCGCCGGCATCACGCTGCTTAAAGATTCTCTGGCAACGGCCTGCGGCATTTGCATAATAGGCCGTGACGACGCCAGTAACAAAGAGCGCAAGGCGCTTTACAAGCTTATGAAAAAGGCTCCCAGGGGCCAGTTCACGCTGTTGCTGGACCATCAGCCCAAAGACCTGCTTGAGGCGCAGCTTGAGAAGGTAGACTTCCAGTTCAGCGGACACACCCACAGCGGCCAGATATGGCCCTTGAACTGGATAGAGAAGGTGACGTTTGAACACTCATACGGCCCTCTGGTCAAGGGCCGTACGCAATATTATGTCACTTCCGGACTGGGTATCTGGGGCGGCAGGTTCCGCATAGGGACCCGCAGCGAATATCTGGTGCTGAATCTGGTGCCGGAAACCCCTGACTCTACTCCTCAAAAGTAACCCTGCTGCGGATATACTCTGCAATGCGGTCCAGGAAGTTGTAGCTGCCTGTGCCGGGGCTGGCGGGCTGCTGGAAGCAGTGGTCGCGCAGAGCCAGAGTGTGCAGTTCGCACTGGATGCCCATCGCCCTCATCTTCTCCCAAAGTCTCACTGAGTTCATCGACGATACGCCGTCGGCGTCGCCGTGAATCAGGAACATAGGGCAGGTGGCCTTGTCAAAGTTGAATTCGGGATGGAAAGCGACATCGTCTCCGCAGCCGTTGCTGCCGGAGTTGTAGCCCTCTTCATCGTCGTCGTCCAGCAGGTAGGCGGGATAGATGCCGATGCCCCACTGCACGCTGCAGGAGATGTTGTCCAAATCGTCTATAGGCAGATAGGCGTGCTGGAGTGAACTGGTTACGCCCATCACTGTCAGATGGCCGCCGGCCGAGCAGCCCATAATGCCTATCTGATTGGGGTCGAGGCCATATTCAGCAGCCTTGCTGCGCACAATGCGGATGGCTCGCTGCAGATCCTGCCAGGCAGAGATATGCTTGGGCATCCCGTTAGGACGGGGAGTGCGGTAGCGCATCGTAACCACGGTCATACCCATATCGTTAAGATATCTCCTGGCGGGGGCTACTTCAAAACCGTCGGGATTGTTGCCCATATAGCTGCCGCCGGAATAAATTATCTGTATCGCCTTGGTCTTTAGATTCTTGGGGAAGTGCCACTCTATGTAAGGCTCGCCCTGGTTTTCTTGGGGGAAAGGCATCTTGCCTTCCGGCCACACCGGCTCCTTGATATAGCGGACGCGGGCTGTGTCGCTGGCAAAGCGGTCCATAAGCGAAACTTCGGGCTCCACAGGTCCCAGGATGCCCAGCTGTTGCAGGAATTCATAGGTGCGCTCGGCTCCAAGTACCATATGGGGCTTGTCGGGATAGATGTGCAGCTCTGCGGGAATGCCCATCTTGTGCAGCTGCTTGTAAATCAGCGTGGAGCCGTTGGGAGAGTAGGGGTCTGCACCGCCGTGCTGCATAGAGATCGGGCAGGTCTTCTCGTCAAACTTGAACACCTTGCTCAGCTCTACGCCGGCTCCATAGCCGTCAAAGATGGCAGCAGTGCCGGTCTCGCCGTCGGTGGTGACGTAGGCGGGAGAGTTGGCGATGGCCCAGTTGAGGTGGCAGTCTATGTCATCAATTTCGTCTATTCTTTCGTAGGCTTCAGTCTGGCTGCTGGTGGCAATCAAAAGCAGCATATGGCTGCCGGCCGACATCCCAATGGCGCCGATTTTCTCCGGGTCGAAACCGCGCTTTGCAGCCTGGCTGCGGACCAGACGGATGCCGCGCTGGCCGTCCTCCCAGGCGCTCTGGTATATCGGAAGCCCTTCCGGACGCGGAGTGCGGTACACTAGATTGACGCACACGAAACCAAGTTCGGTGAAATGTTCCCGCCAGCTCTTGATGTGTTGAATATCACAGCAGGTCTCATAACCGCCACCTGAAATCAGCACCATACAGCCGCCGTTGCGCTTCTCGGGGGCAGGGGCGGGGAACCACTCCAGGTAGGGCTCGCGGTGGGTGTCGGCTTTGAAATCGGGCTTAAAAAGCTCGTCGGTCATAGTTGCCACCTGGTGCGGCTGCGCATCGGGCATCTTGCCCTTGGGCCAGATGTATTCCCTTTCCCAGGGCGATTTGTTAATCTTCTTGGAGACTTTGCGGGTGCCGCCGAATGCGACGGTGACGCAGAGCAGCAACGTTACGACAAACAGTAATCTTTTCATATCTTATTCTTCTGTATAAATTTCAAGAATCAGGTCGCCGGCGGCTATCCGGCGGGCCATATCGCGCACCTGCTGCGGCTTTATGCCGCGCACGACCTTCTCGTAGTCATAGCCGTAGGGGATGCCGTCGCGGACCCAGTCCATCATCTGGGCCTGCTGCGAAGCCACCGAGCGGGAAATACGGTCCTGAACCTCGTAGTGGTGCTTTACCAGATACTTCACGGCGTGCTCCATTTCCTGTGCCGTGGGGCCCTCCTTGCACATCCGCTCCAGCTCTTCGCTGATATCGGTCAATACAATATCCTTCATCTCGGGGCGCGTTTGCAGGTTAACGGACGAATAAGAGGGAACCGCTTTCTCTTCTGTCACGGCGGTGGCAAACTGCACGCTGTAGGCGGCGCCGTGCTCTTCGCGGATAAGGTCCAGGTAGCGGGCCGACATTATATAGTCCAGTATGTCTATCGCGGCGCGCTCTTTTATGCTGCGGCCGCCCTTGAAATGGCGGCTCCAGCCAATCTGGGCCAGCGGAGCGGAGACGGGCTCGGCCGTATCGGTGATTTCCATCTTGCCCTTGGCCACCGGTGCGGCAGGCAGGTATTTCCCTTTCCGGTAAGGATATCCGCCGCTGAGCGAGGCGATGTATTTCGCGGTGAGGAGTTCTATTTGTTCCCGAGGCAGGTCGCTGCAGATGACCACCTTCATAGTGGCGATATCGCCATAGTAGCGCCTGTAGGCATCGGCCACCAGTGGCAGGGTGGCGGCCTCTACGCTGGCAGAGTCTATCTCCTGCATCCAAGGGTGATTGCCGTAGATCTCCCGGCGGCAGCGCTCTTCGAACAGTCTGGACGGATTCTTCTTATTGCCCAGAGACTTCAGGGTCATTGCCTTATAATTGTCCAGCAGCCGCTCTTCTCCGAAATAGGGCTCGGTGATTTGCAGGTTGGCTGCCTTGAAGGCCTCTTCTGCCTTGTCGCGGTCGCAGGAAACCTCAATGCGCGCATCCCGGCCGACTCCAAGCAGCATCAGCTTGACATCGGAGAGTTCGGGATAATTCTTCATATCGGGCTTTATGCAGCCGCGGAAACCGGCGTTGCGTTTGGCATATGAGAGGGCATAGCGGGCGGCGGTCACGCTGTCAGGGTCAAACACCCTGTAGCCGGTGTCAAAGATGTAGGTCATAAAAAGATGGTCGTTCCTTTTCACCGGGGCCGACTCCTTGTAATAGACAGTCGCGCCGTTGGAAAGTTTCCAGACTTCCATATCGGTGCCGCGTAGCCTCTTCTGGGAAACTATTCTGCCGGCGGCGTTTTCTACAGCCAGATTCATATCGGGATACTCCAGGAATGCCGGCTGGATATCTTCTGCGGCCACCTCGGCGGCAATCTGTCGCATCTGCTCCTGGGACGGGGCTATGCCGGCGTCATCCTTGGAATTGTAGCTGTTGGAGTATATCTTGCCGCTGCAGCCAAACATCATTTCGGGGTAGGGGGCGATGTCGCTGGCGGTGATGCCGCCCATAATGCCGCGGCGCAGCTCCCTGTAGGTGGCGGGGTTTATCAGCGGAGTCTCCGTAAGGAAATTGCTGAGCGCCATTGAAACCAGCTCGCCGTTCTTGATTTCTTCCCGCTCCAGCGGGGAGTTGAGGTGCAGCCGGTCGCTGACGTTCAGTTTGGCAATTTCGAATTCGTCCGGGCTGATGCCGAATTTAAGCAGGCGCTGCACCTCCCGCTCGGTAAAGCGGAAGCATTCGGCCAGATTCTCTTTCTTTTTGGGCACGACGGTGATCAGGGACACGTACATATCGGGCCTGTAGGTGTTTGTCACCAGGGTGGCGTTCTGCGCAGGAGATGCCTTCTCTTTGCTGCGCTCTTTGAGACGGTCGGCCATAACCGAAGATACTATCATCCTGCAAAGCTCATCTTTGAAATAGCTCTCGTCGCTATGCAGTTTGTAGGGGTTGTCCTGCCGGTAGATGGCCTTGAAGGCCTGGTATCGGATTTCGGGGTCGGTCATATCCTCGAAAAGCGGCTCGGTCATTGCCGGCGGGATGTATGTCCCCTTGGGCTCGGGATTCACCGCGGCGGGAATGTCGCTGAAAATGCGGCGGATGCGGCCCTCCATCTCGTCCACGTCAAAATCTCCCACTACTATTATGGCCTGCAGATCGGGCCGGTACCATTTGTGGTAAAAGTCCAGTATTTCCTGGCGCTTGAAGCCGTTAATCACCTCCAGGGTGCCGATTACATTGCGTTCGGCCTGTTTGGATCCGCGGTATATCAGGTTGGTTTGCTGGTTGGCCATACGGCTGCGGCTGTCGTCGCCCAGGCGCCACTCTTCGCTAATCACGCCGCGCTCGTCGTCCAGCGCCTTCTGTTCGCAGCTGATGTCGCAAGACCAGTCGCGCAGCACCATCAGCACGCTGTCTACAAAACTGTCGCGCACCAGCGGGACGTTGCTCAGGTTGTAGACCGTCTCGGTCTTGGAGGTGAATGCATTCACATTATAGCCAAAACGGACCCCTTCGTCGGCCAGGAACTCCAGGATGCGCTTGTCGGGATAGTGCCTGGTGCCGTTGAAGGCCATATGCTCCAGAAAGTGGGCCAGGCCGTTCTGGTTGTCCTCTTCTTGCAGGGCACCTACATTGTGCGCAATGTAAAACTCGGCTGTCCCGGCAGGTATCTCGTTGTGGCACAGATAGTAAGTCAGGCCGTTTCCCAACTTCCCTACCTTGAATTCCGGGTCGGAGGCGATGGGCTGGGAAAAGAGGCAAAACGAGCAAAGGAGTGCCGCAAGGCACAGGCAGATTCTTTTCATACTTGAGAAGATATGTTAAAAGTTGCAGCCTATGGTAAGCTGGGCAATGTTGCGGGTGCGGCCGGCCAGGAATTCGGGCTGAGCCAGCAGGGAGGTGAGAGTGTCGGAGATTTTCAGATAAATCTCAAACTTCTCAAAAGATTTGGCAAAGGTCACCGACAGGCAGCCTCCGGCACGGGCGGCGGTGTCATATTCGTATTTGCGGTCCAGCCAATAGTCAAAGCTTTTCAGTCGGGTAGAAGTGGTCTCTACATAGGTGCCGTCGGCCTTTTTCACGCCCCAGCCCATCTGATAGATGCCGGTAAGGGAAGGAATGATGGAGCAGTAGCCCAAATCAAAATCTTTCTCCAGGAACAGTTCACCGCCTATGCGGCTGAAGGAGTGGTTGCGGAAGAAAGGATAAATCTGTGTGACCTGGGTGCGGGCAAAGTATGTCGCCTTTGCGCCTAAGGTTGCGGCGGGCCTGTTGCCGTAGGCATCTATAAACCAGCGGTAGTTGAGGGAGGCGGTCATATCGCCGCGGTCGGTGATGCGGCTCTTGGTGGTGTATTCCACTATGGTGTTGCCTCCGGGCTGCGTCACGTAGTTGAATCGGTTTTCATCGGCAGACACCATATCGTAGTTGACATCCACTGCCAGACGGTGGATATCGCTGCCTGAATGGAGCAGCAATGTGCCGCTGTAGGCCACACCTAACCCGCCGTATTCATAATAGATGGGAGTTGTGGTGGAACGTTTACCGTAATAGCCGGCACGCTTGCGATAAGTGAATTCGTTGGTGAAAATCTCAAATAGAATCACTTGCAGTGATGCACCATAGAAACGGTTGTCCAGCGGAACCAGGTTGGTAGAGGAAATTATGTTGTAATCACCCGACAGATCTTCTACTGTTCCGAAAAAGGCGCCGCGGTCGTTTTGTATGAAATATTGTTTGTCGGTGGCTCCGTAAATGCCTCCGCGGATTTGCTCCAGAAGGCTCTCGTACTGCCCAGACAACCCCACCATAAAACTGCGGGAAGGGTGCCAGGCCAGGCCGGCCTTGAGGTCCAGGTTGGTCAGGATGTTGGAGAACCTGGGGTCCTTGACCTTGGTCTGGTCCCCGGCCTCGTAGTTTACGTTGAAGCCGAGTGACCAGTCAGAGTCAAGATTGATCGACAGGCCTCCTGTGAGATCGTAGAGCTCGCGCTTTTTTATCCCGACCATTTCGGGATCGCTCTCATAGAAGCCTGTCGGATGAAAATCGGGGTTAACCGGCACAGGTCCGCACATTTCTTTGCCGGAAAAGTGGGACCAGGCCAGCTTGCCGTGGAAAGTTATCAGTTTCGATATCCTGTAGTACGATTCGGTGAGGGCGCCAATGGAAAAGTCATCGGACGATTCTTCCAGGGCAATCAGACCGCCGTTGCTTTTGACGGCATTAGCCTCTACCATTGCCACACGCCCGCTCCAGAAGCCCATAGCGGCGGGGTTGGAAACAATAAGCTGTGGCGTGGTCTGCTGTACCAGCCTGAAATCGCGCACCTGCCCGTCGCCGGCTTCCGCCAGCAGGGCGGGAGCCAGTGCAAGGGCCAGAAGTGCCAGGATACGAAGTCTCATAGATAATTATTTCTTGATGGAAGCTACTTTTCTAACGTGGTAATCCTTTGCCATATCATTGGTGTCAGAATATATGATGTGGGCGCCTGCAGCAATGGATGCCTCTGCATCAATGCCGCTGGGGTCGGTGCTGCCTTCAACATCGTCGGTGCCGCCTGCATAGTTGTAAACCAGCTTGCCTGCGTTCTCTTCCAGAGCTTCGGTAGCTTCTTTGTCTACATTTCTGTAAACGGTGTAACCCAAAACGTTGGTGATAGAAATGTGGCCGGTCAAGATATCGGTAGAGAAACGGGGCTTACTGCTTGCTTCTTTACTTTTGTCCCATATGTCAACTGCATCAATAACGTTGGCTTTCGGGAATTTAGGATAGCTCATTGCTGCGCTTGTTCCACAGTGGGTGTCATATTGATCTTTCGCATTGGCAATAGCAGTAACCTCTTCAGATGACATCTTGCCAATGAAGAATCCCGGTGAATTAGTTGCAACGATCCAAGCGCTACCAGGGTTTGTGGCTATTCCGGAAAGATAGTGGTCTGTAGGGATGCTTTCAGAAACAGCGTGCTTTTGGTGAGTGAACGCGGGAACCGACTTGTTGTTCATCCAATAGTATGAAGGATCACTGAGATTGACGGACTCAGCTACTGTTTGAGTGTGGTCGATAGCGCTCCAGATAACAACTACTATTTGGGAATATGCAGGGATTTTGACCTCCGAATCAAACCACCAGAACCCGCTATAGCTGGGAATCCAGTCTGCGTTTTGGAATAAGAGGGTTTCTGCGTCAATCCAATAATTCTGCTTTTGTTGAGCCACCATCGGCGCTCCGCCGGCAAAAATTATGTCAGATGCATCGGCCTCCAATTCGGTGTTGTTGTAAAGGATTATATAAGCATCGTGAGCATACGTTTGGTTTGCGCCTGCTGCCGCGTTGGGGCAGCCGGTGGTATAGACTTCCTTAATGATAATCTGCTGGCTTACAACCTTGTTGAGGCTCAGGTTGAACGATCTGTCGCCGTTTTTGGATACATAGATGGCGTTGTTGGCGCCGTTGAATGTCAGGCGCTGGCCATCTTCTGCAGTTTTATAGGTAGCTTTAGCTGCATAAGTGCCTGCGGGGAGTTTGAAGGTGACTTTTCCGGTGGCATCTGTAATTGCGTCGTAGCTGGCCACGCCGGCATCGTCGGCAATGGCCACGGTGATGCCTTCCACTGCAAAGTTGGCACCCTCGCTCTGAAGCTGGATGGCGATGTCATACAGTGCGGGTACATCGGGTCCGGGAGTGGGCGTGGGAGTGGGGTCGTCGGGTTCGTCAGGCCCAACGGGGACGGGTTTTACGCAGGCAGCCACCATAAATGCTATGGCTGCAACTGCAAGAAAGATGAAACTTTTTTTCATTGTGAGTACTATTTAAGATTAATTGAATTTGAGACGTAATGTAAGGCCGTAGTAGAAACGGGGGATAAAAGAAGATACCGAACTGTAAGTCTTGGTCTTTGTGGAGTATACCTGCCCCATATTGTTGAAGAAGTTATTGGCATAGAACGATATGGACGCTATGTCTCCAATCTCTTTGGTCACGCTGAAATTGGCGCTGAAATAGGGGGATATGAAATCTTTGAGGAAGGTGTAATTATAAGTGGTGCCCGAAACAATAAGCTTGGTGAGGTCTGCATAAAGCTCCGGATCATTAGCCTTTGCCCATTCAAGATTCTCAAGGAAAGGTTTCTGGGTGGGGTCGTCAAAAGAACAGTAGGTGTCGGGGAAAAGCACGGTGTAGCACTCGCCGTCATATACCGACGCATCCGTATAGGACAGTAAATCTGTCCTGTCGGCAAGAACCAGGCTGCGGCGGGAACCATCCAGCCTCTCGCTCAGAGAACGGGAATATTTGAGCAGGGAGCTCTCAAGCTTGAACGAGATGATCATACGCACCTGAGGGATGTTTGTGGTAATGGTCAGGTTGGTATGGATGTCTTGCGTCACCTTGCCGTTGGAGTTGGAGTTGTCTCCATAGTAGAATCCCACATACTTGTACAGCGATTTGTCGTATGAAGTCTGGGTGGTGGGGCAATATTCTGTAAGGTCACTGAATATTGCTTTGTAATTATAGAACGACCCGTCCAGACGTATGGTGGTGTTCAGCGCCTTGATTCGGGCAAAGTCTATGATCCATTCCAGACCGTAGCGGGTAATGGGGTTCTCTTCGTTATGCTCTGTGTAGGCAGATATGAAACTCTTTTTCTCGATGCCTTCTGCCTCAATCGGGGCCAGGGCGCCGGTACGGTCAGAAACCGTTACGCGTCCGGTCGTGGGGTTGATGCTGTATATACGGTCGCCGGCGGGGATTGGCAGGCCCTGTACCGCCTGCGGCAAAGTCTCGGTGTAGATAAACCGCTCGTAAAAAGTCTCTGTTGTATAGGCCAGGAGGGTCCTGTTGTAGAAGCCTGCCAGGGAAATCTTGGTGCCGCCCAGGTTTATGTCAATGCCCGCTTCGGCCTGCTGGTTGCGCTGCCAGGCCAGTTCAGCGTTATATGCTATGGTTCGCGGCATCACATAATAAGCATTGCTCACAATGTTGTTTGCATCTGCGGTAGATGTGAATGCGTTTATGTCAAAATACGACGGCGTGGGGTAGAGCACAGAGAAAGAGGGCTGCTTTACCGCTACGCCCCAGCTTGCCCTTACAGAGAATTCTTTGAAGAAGTTCCGGACTCTGGTGGCGGGAGTGAACAGGGTGTATTTGAAGTTGAACCTTGGCGAAAGGCTGGAGGTGATGCCATAGGCCGAGCCGGGCATTATGGTGTTGTCCCAGCGAAGGCCGGCAATAAGGTTCAGGCGGGAGTCGCCGCCGGTGTGCAGCATAAAATTGTCTTCTACAAAGCCGGCCACATTGTGCATTGCCGGAATGTCGCAGAAGCGCCAGGTCCTGAAAGTGGGTGCGGTGGACATCTCCTCTGTATATTCTCCGATACCGAAGTTCTTGTCCATAGCCCACTCGGCGCCATATTTCACTTTGTTGTTGTAAATGCCGCCGTTGATGGCCCAGTTGACTTTGAGTGACACCTTGGTGTCCAGCGGGCGGTCGTCAATACACATAATATTGTATCTGATGCCCGGGTCTATTCTGACAGCATTGTTGTCGCCACCCTCGCTGTAAGGCTCGGACATATAGTATCCCGCCTCTGTGGCGTGCAGATTGGTGCTGCTCACTGCAGAGTGGTACATAGAGCGCTCCCGCTGCAACCGATCGCCGTAAACCGCAGATGCCTTGAATTCCAGATTGGTGATCCACGGCTTGGAAAGCAGCCAGTTGGCTTCTATATTGCCGCGGATGCTATTGTCGCGCTGCTTTAAGAATGTTCCAACCAATTTGTCGGGGTCAGCCTTGTTGTCCAATCCGCCCAGGTTGCCGGTGATGCCGGCAGAAATCCTAAGCGGGGTGCGGGCGTGACGCCCGGAAGCGTAGGTGTTGCTCCAGAGCAGTGAAAGCTGCTTGCGGTCGTATGATGTATATGGCGACATCGGCTCCGAGATGGAGCGGGTGTACTCCAGGCTGCCGTTGAGCACGCCGCGCGACTGTCCGCTCTTGGAATGGCCCAGGGAAAAACCCTTGCTGGCAGAAACCTGCTTGGTCTTGGGGCTGGTGGACATAGTGATGGTGAGCGGGGTGCGGCCGCGGCGGGTGTTGATCTTTACCACGCCGGAAGACATATCGCCGTATTCCACGCTGGGAACGCCGGTGATGACCTCCACCGATTCTATATTCGACGATGCGATGCTGTTGGTGTTGATGCCCTTGAACGAGCCGCTGCTGGAGTTTGTGAAAGAGGCGTTGTTGCTCAGTCTGACACCATCTACCTCGACGGCTGTTGTGAAGGAGTTGTTGCCACCCTCGGCGTTGCCGCCGCGGATGTTGAACTGCTTCTCTGAGGTCAGGGTGGGATCCTGTGTGGCGCCGCCCGGCAGCAGTGCAGAAATGTCGGAGACGTTCATGACCTGCACATGGTCCAGCGCGGTTTTGTCTATGGTGCGGGCGGTGGTGGCGCTGTTGGCATCTTCCTGAGCCGTGACCACGGCGCTCTCAAGAGAAAGGTTGTCTTCTATTAGGGTAATCTTGAAATCTTTGATGTTGCGGGAAATCTCAATCTCTTTATCCCAGGATACATATCCCAGGCAGGCCACGTTTATCTTGGTTTTGCCGGCGGGGACTCCGGAGATGGAGAACCGGCCCTCGGCATCGGCCACGGCCCACAATTCGGGGCCTTCCAGAACCACGGTGGCAAACTCCACCGGATTGCCGGAGCTTTTTTCTGTGATTATTCCTGAAAAAGTGTATTTCTGGGCAAATGCAGAGCCCGAAACGACATAGAGCAGAAGAATGGTGAGTATAGCAAGACGCTTTCTCATACGCGGGCAATTATTAGAAAGCAAAGTTAGAATAAATTATAATAATTGACTAACTTTGTATGAAATACTACTTATAAAATGAAACAGAAACGTTCCAACTGGCCCAAGAACCTGCTTCAGTGGGGCTCCCTGGCAGCCCTCATTTTTTTCTTGAGCGGGCTTGCCGGTAAAATATTTAAGGGAATGGCTGCGGCCGACCCCGAAAAACTCTGTCCTTTTGGCGGACTTCAGGCTCTTGCCACCTATTTCCAGCGTGGTTCTCTCCCTTGCTCTATGAGTTCACTTCAGATACTTATGGGCATTGCACTGGCCGTGGCGGTGATTTTTTTCAGCAAACTCTTCTGCGGCTATCTCTGCCCGGTGGGCACTGTAGAGGACCTGCTTATCCGTGCCCGCAAGGCAATGAAAATTAAAACCATCAAGGTCGGCAAGGTGCTGGATATCATCCTCCGGCTGGTAAAATACGCCCTCCTTTTCTGGATTGTGTATATGACTGTAACCTCCAGCGAGCTTTTCTGCAAGAAACTGGACCCGTACTATGCAGTCGCTACCGGCTTCAAGGGAGAGATTGTCCTGTGGATGTCCATCGCTTCTGTGGCGATAGTGATTCTGCTGGGTCTTTTCATAGACCGCTTCTGGTGCAAATATGTCTGCCCGCTTGGCGCCATTTCCAACACCCTTAAATTCTGGCTATGGCTGGTAGTGCTCTCCCTCGTCTGGTGGGTTGCATCGCTGCTGGGTCTGAATTTCAGCTGGCTGTGGCTCCTGGGCACCTTCTGCCTGGCAGGCTGGCTGCTGGAATCTTTCCACCGCAAGCCCAAGCTGCAGATTCTGAGGATTGTGAAGGACGACGAAATATGCAACAACTGCGGCATCTGCAACCGCAAATGCCCTTACAATATTGATGTGGCCTCTGTAAAGAGCGCCGTAAATCACGTTGACTGCACCCTTTGCGCAGAATGTACCGCCGCCTGCCCTCACCAGGCCCTCCGCGTGGGCTGCTGCCCTTCCAAGGCAAAGGAGAAGAAAGGCTGGACCCGTTTCCTGCCGGCAATCCTTACCCTGGCTCTGCTGGCAGCCGGCATCATCATAGGCAATAAGTTTGAGCTGCCCACCATCAACGAAACCTGGGGTCTTGAAGATGGTATGAAGCTCGAGACTGTGAAAGTCTCCGGCCTGAAGAGCGTGAAGTGCTACGGCAGTTCAATGGCTTTCAAGGCCAAGATGGAAAAGGTTCCCGGCGTTCACGCAGTGAAGACATATGTGGGCAGCCACACCGTTGAGGTGGGCTACGACCCCTCCGTGACCAATGCCGAGGCCATCGAAAAGCAGATTTTTGTTCCCTCCAAGTTCAAGATCGCCACACCCGACCCGGAGCAGACTCCCGCACTCAAGGTTGTGACTCTCAGGGTAGAAAAGATGCACGATAAGATGGACCTGAACTACTTCGGTCTGCAGTTCCGCGACGAAGAGCGCCCCGTATACGGCGTGGAGAGCGAGTATGACTGCCCTGTGGTAGTACGCGTGTTTATGGATCCCAATGCTGAATCAGACGAGGCCTGGTTCAAGGAGATCGTGAACCGCAAGAAGCTGGTTATGAAGGCCGGTGAGAAGGTCACCGAGATTCCTATGGGTCTTGAATATGTACGTATGGAGCCCGGCGTGGACACCATAGCCACCGCCGACTTCCTGAAGCGTATGTTCAGCCCCTTCAAGGCTGAATACAGCGGCAAGTATCCCAGCGGCGACACCACTGTGGTTCGCAAGCGCACCGAGGTGTATGCCGGTCAGCCGCAGTATATCCTTGAGTTTGAAGATGCACGCTACGAAAAGCCGCTCGTGACTCGTTCGCTGCCGTTCCTGAGCAACCATCTCTCCAAGGAGGAGGGTGTGATTGCCACCTACGTGGCCCTGAACGAACGCCTGAAACCGGCGCTTCAGATTCGTTTTGCCGCTCCTGCCACCGCAGAGCGCATCTGGGAGCTTATGACTATGGACAAGTGGACCATCACCTACAAAGACGACGACGTCCGCGAAGAGGATGCCCGCATCAAGTTTGACAAACCGGGCGAGGTTCATCCTTACGCAATAGCAGAATAAGATATGAAGAGGTTTATTGCAGTTTTTGCCGCCGCCCTGCTGGCCGTCACGGCTCTGGCCGACGAAGGAATGTGGATGGTGAATGCCATCGGCAAGGCGCTGGAGGCCAATATGAAAGAGCGCGGGTTGCTCTTGAATGCCAAGGAAATATATAATGCTGATGCGCCCGGCGCCGCCCTGGCCGATGCCGTGGTGTCGCTGGACTTTGGCTGCACCGGCAGCGTGATTTCCAACCGCGGCCTGGTCATCACCAACCATCACTGCGCCTATAGCGACGTCCACGCCCTAAGCACTGCAGAGCACAACTATCTGGAAGACGGCTTCTGGGCTATGACAGACGCCGAGGAGATTCCCATCCCCGGCAAGCACATACAGTTTTTGAAAAAGGTGATTGACGTCACGGAAGAGGCCCAGGCCCTTTCCGATGCCCAGCAGCTGGAAGGTAAGGCTATGGGTTTCCGCCGCCTCAGTTACCTTATGGAAAAGAAATATCAGGAAGAGACCGGCCTCATCGCCTCTCTCAACTCTATGTGGAGCGGTTCCAAATATTATATGGCGCTCTACGAAGAGTATTCCGACATCCGCCTGGTGGCTGCGCCGCCCGTTAGCATCGCCGCTTTCGGCGGTGACATAGACAACTGGGAGTGGCCCCAGCACAAGTGCGACTTTGCGCTGTACCGCATCTACACCGCACCCGACGGCAAGCCGGCCGAATATTCACCCCAGAACGTTCCTTTGAAGCCGACCCGCGTGCTGGAAGTCTCTGCACAGGGCATCAAGGTGGGCGATTTCACTATGGTGATAGGCTATCCCGGCCGCACCAGCCGCTACAGCTCATCTTCCAAAATCCGCTACGAAAAAGACGTGACGCTTCCCATTGCCAATGAGATCCGCCGCCGTCAGATGGATATCATCACCAAATGGATGAATGCCGACGAGGCTGTCCGCCTGAAATATGCCGACCGTTTCTTCTCCCTGAGCAATTTCCAGGAGTTGCAGGACGGCGAGGTGATGTGCATCAACCGCTTTGGCGTGGTGGATTCCGTGAAACAGCAGGAGCGGCAGCTGCAGAAGTGGATAGAGGTCGATCCCGAGCGGAAGAAAGAGCTGGGCAACCTGCTCTCCGAGCTGGACCGCACCTACACCGCCATTGCTCCGGCAGAGAGGAGCCTGGCATTTTATCGTGAAACCCTCATCAGGGGCATCCGTCCCCGTATGGTCGCCACCCGCGTGAACAATCTGGTGCGCGGCAAGAGCGCTGCAGAGCAGGCTCCGTTCAACCGCAAGGCCCTTGGCGAGCATCTGCAGGAGATGGACCTCAGGGTAGAGAAGGAACTCTGGCGCTACAACGCCGAGGTCTATATGGAGAATGTGGACAGCTGCTTCTGGACTTCGGGCCAGAAGATGGCCTATGAGGTATACGGCAAGAACTATGATGCTATGTGCGAGAATCTGTGGAACAACAGCTGGATCACCGATTTTGAATCGTTGAAAAAGTATGCCGAAACAGATGCCCTGCCAGACGAAAAGATGTTCCAGGATACACTGTACCTGTTCCTTATGGAAAACAAGATGCCCGACTTCAATCAGGCGATAGATAAAGCTGCCGCCGGCGACAACGTGACCAATCTGGGCCGCAAGTACACACGTGCGCTGTACAAGATGCGCGAACAGGCTGGCGTTCCGCAGTATCCCGATGCCAACAGCACTATGCGCATCACCTACGGCACGGTGGGCGGTTACAGCCCCCGCGACGGCGTCACCTACGGCTGGATCAGCACCCCGGCCGGCCTGCTTGAAAAGCACGACCCCGCGCAGTATGACTTCTGCCTGAAAAACGACTGGAAGCATCTGCTGGAGGTCGGTATGCCTCCGTCCGGAGTCGATTTCCTTACCGACAACGACATCACCGGCGGCAACTCCGGCAGCCCGGTGATGAATGCCGAGGGTCAGCTGATAGGTCTTGCCTTTGACGGCAACAAAGAGTCGCTGGCCAGCGATGTATATTACACTCCCGGCTACAACAAGTGCGTTTGCGTGGACATTCGCTTTGTGCTCTGGACTCTGCAGCGCTATGCCAGGATGGACAGGATACTTGAAGAAATTACTGTGAAATGAAAAAGATATTATTAAGCTTAACCTTTTTGATTGCGGCGGCTACTCTTTCCGCCCAGAATTTTACTCCCGTAGAGAATATGCCTGAAGCGCGGCTGCCGTTTGAGCAGGATCCCGCCTGGGGCGCTGTCAAGGCCGTCGGCTTTGGCTGGGGCAGCCTTGATGTCCGCTATGACAGGCACCGCGTGCCGCTGGCCAACACCCGTGGCGTCCCCATCCAGTTTGCCTGGAGAGGGGAGAGGGTAAGTTTTCAGGCCGTGGCCTGGACTCCTCAGGAGATTCACGATGCCCGGGTCACCGTTTCTGACCTTAAAAGCGGCAAGAATACAATCGCCGCCTCCAACGTCAAGATAGGTTTTGAACGCTATGTGATAGGCGACTGCTATGGTGACGGGAATGACAAGGGTTATTTCTCCGAAGCGATGGGCGGTATGGACTCTTCCAAGCGCGACTCCGTGCTGGTGCCCGAGGCTATTGTAGGGCCTGAGATGGCGGCTGTAGAGGCTCAGACCACCCGCCCGGTATGGCTCACGGTATGGGTGCCCCAGGACGCCGCTCCCGGCAAGTACACCGGCAAGGTTGCTTTCTCTTGCAAAGAGCTGGCAAAGCCGCTGGAGATATCCTACACAGTGCAGGTAAACAAGCGCGTGCTGCCCAAGCCTTCGCAGTGGCAGTTCCATCTGGACCTCTGGCAGAACCCCTGGGCCATTGCCCGCTACTTTGGCCTGCAGCCCTGGAGCGAAGAGCATATGGAGGCTATGCGCCCGTTTATGGTGCAACTTGCCGAGGCCGGTGAGAAGGTCGTGACCGCCACCCTTATGTACGACTGCTGGGGCCCTCAGACTCTGGATTTGTTCGAGGCTATGGTGCAGGTAACCCGCAATATAGACGGCTCTTTCGACTATAACTACGACATCTTTGACCGCTGGGTGGAGTTTATGGCTTCCTGCGGCATCACAGAGCAAATCAACTGCTTCACCATCGCCCCCTGGCGGATGCGTTTCCGCTATTGGGACCGCGCCACCGACAGCCATCAGGTGATTCCGTTTGAATATGGCGACGAGGCCTATCGCGCTGTCTGGATTCCGCTGCTCAAAGATTTTGCCCGCCACCTGCGCGTGCGCGGCTGGTTCGACAAGACCCGCCTGGCGGTGGACGAGCGCGACCTGGCGGTGATGCAGAAGGTCATCGCCATTGCCCGCGAGGCCGATCCCGACTATAAATTCGCCCTGGCCGGCAATTACCACCCCGAGATCGAAGGCGACCTTGTGGATTACAGCCTGGACCTGTTTGGCGACGGCACTTATCTGAAGGATGCCGACGGCCCCGCCATTAGCGACCGCCGTGCCGCAGAGGGCAAGTTCACCACTTTCTATATCTGCTGCGGCGAGGGCCACCCCAACACCTTCACCATCTCGCCTCTGGCAGAGAGCGAGGCTCTTGGCTGGTATGCCCTATGCAACCACTACAACGGAATGCTGCGCTGGGCCTATAACAGCTGGAACAAAGAGCCGCTTTACGACGGCCGCTGGTACAACCTGACCTCCGGCGACAACTTTATGATTTATCCGCAGGGCTGGTCTTCTATGCGCTGGGAGCGTTTCGTGCAGGGTATTCAGGACTATGAAAAAGTGCTGATCCTCCGCCAGGAGTTTGCCGGCAGACCCGCCAAACTCAAAAAACTGGAAGAGGCCATCTCCCAGTTTACCCACGAGCGGCTGTGGGGCGGAAATGTAGAGCCGCTGGTAAATAATGCAAAACTGATCTTAAATACTTTATAAACAAACACTATGAAAGTTGCTAACGTAATGTCTACCCTGGAGCGTAAGTATCCTTACGAGCCGGAGTATCTGCAGGCTGTCCGCGAGGTGCTTGAGTCTGTAGAGGAGGTTTATAACGAGCATCCCGAATTTGAAAAGAACCGCATCGTGGAGCGTATGGTAGAGCCTGACCGCATCCTCTCTTTCAGGGTAACCTGGGTGGATGACCAGGGTCAGATCCAGACCAACACCGGCTACCGCGTGCAGTTCAACAGTGCGCTGGGTCCCTACAAGGGCGGTCTCCGCTTCCACAGAGCCGTGACTCCCGGTATGCTTAAGTTCCTCGGCTTCGAGCAGACATTCAAAAATGCCCTCACCACGCTCCCTATGGGCGGCGGCAAGGGCGGCAGCGACTTTGATCCCAAGGGCAAAAGCGACGCCGAGATTATGCGTTTCTGCCAGGCGTTTATGCTTGAGCTCTGGAAGATTATCGGTCCCGATACCGACGTGCCTGCAGGCGACGTGGGCGTAGGTGCCCGCGAAATTGGTTATCTGACAGGTATGTACAAGAAGCTTGCTCACGAATACAATACCGGCGTGCTCACCGGCAAGGGGCTCAACTGGGGAGGAAGCATCCTTCGTCCAGAGGCTACCGGTTTCGGCGCACTCTATTTTACCAGCCAGGTGCTGGCCACAGCCGGCCGTGACATCAAGGGCCACACCATCGCCCTTTCCGGCTTCGGCAATGTGGCCTGGGGCGCCGCCACCAAGGCGGTTGAACTCGGAGCCAAGGTGGTTGCCATAAGCGGCCCCGACGGCGTGTGCGAGATTCCCGGAGGCATCGACAAGGAGATGATAGACTATATGCTGGTTATGCGTGCCTCCAACCGCGACCAGGTAAGTATGATGGCCGACCGCTTCCCCGACAAGGCCAAGTTCACCCCCGGCAAGAAGGCGTGGAGCGTTAAGTGCGACATCGCCCTGCCGTGCGCATTCCAGAATGAGCTGGACGAGAATGACGCCAAAGAACTCATCGCAAACGGCACTTTCTGCTGCTGCGAGGTTTCCAATATGGGCTGCCGTCCCGAGGCCATCAAGACCTTCCAGGATGCCGGCATCATCTTCGCCCCGGGCAAGGCTGTCAACGCCGGCGGCGTGGCAACCAGCGGCCTTGAGATGACCCAGAATGCGTCGCATATCTCCTGGACAGGTGAGGAGGTGGACAAGAAGCTCCATCAGATTATGAGTTCCATCCACGAGCAGTGCGTCAAATACGGCACTCAGCCCGACGGCCATATCGACTATGTGAAGGGTGCAAATATCGCCGGCTTTATGAAGGTGGCCATTGCAATGCTCGAACAGGGAGTCATCTAATATGATCGATTTCAGCCGCATCACCAAGCCCAGCCTGCTCTACAAAGCCCTTTACAGCTATGTGGCGCTGGCGCTGAGGTTCATATATTTCAGAAAGTTCCGCGTTGTGGGCCGGAAGAATATTCCATCTGACAAGAAGGAGGGCTTTCTGCTTATATGTAACCATCAGCTTGGGCTTATGGATGCGCTGAGCATTATCTTTTCTGTCGCCCCGCGCGAGCCGGTGTTCCTGGCCAGGGGCGACATATTTGAAAAACCCGCTCTAGCCCGCTTGCTGCTGTCGCTGCGAATTATGCCTGCCTACCGCAAGCGGGACGTGGGGACGGAGGGCCTGGACAAGAACGATGAGGTTTTCCAGGAGGCTGTGAAGCTGATGGACCAGGGGGTGGTTATAGCTCTGTTCCCCGAGGCTGGCCATCAGAGCCATCACTATCTGGGGACGTTCAAGAAGGGTTTCGCCCGCATCGCTTTCGGCTACGAAGAGGCGTGCGATTTTGCCCGTGATCTCAAGATTCTGCCGCTGGGACATCACTATTCCGGCTATTCCGGCATTCAGAACGATGTTCTTTTCCAGATAGGGGAGCCGTTCACTTTTGCCGAGCTCTACGACACTTATAAAGAGCATCCCGAGCGGGCGCGTTATCTGCTTACCCAGCAGGCGCGCGACAGGGTGGAGGCTCTTATGCTGAATGTGGACGATCCCGACAATTATGAGGCCATTGAGCTTTTGTGCCAGATGTATGTGCCTCTTTACAAGAAGAAAAACGGCCTCAAGGAGGGCGATCTCAGGGTAGATCTGGCGGCCAAACGCGAGCTGAACGGCATTCTGCGAGCCTCCGGCTATGGCAGACAGGCAGATGCACCGGGCGCGGCCGAGGCGGCATCGCTCATAGAGAAGGGGGCAAGTTATCTCGAGAATCTGAGGGTGATAGGCCTGGATGATGATATCGTGGCCAGGGCAAGCACTGCGGGTTTTGTGGCCCGCACCATCCTGTGGATTCTGCTGCTGCCGGTTTTCGCCCTTTCGGCAGTCATCAATTTTGTGCCTCACCGTATCTCGGTGGCAATGTCCCGCAAGATCAAGGATAAGATGCTGGTGCATTCGCTCAAGTTCGGAGTGGGTTTGTTTGCGTTCCTCATCTGGTATCTTATTTTGTTTGCGCTTATCTGGATTGTGTTTGGCAAGTTCTGGATAGCACTTCTGTCGCTGTTGTTTATGCCGGTCACTATGCTGGCATATCATCACCTGCGGGTGCTCACCAAGCGGCTGGTTATGCGGCTCAAAAAGTACCGCTACGTAGTGCGTCGCAATCCGCTCTTTTTGGCCACCCGCCGCCTTCGCCGCAATATTATTTCCGATCTGAAGAAGCTGGCGAAGTAAGTGGCAATCGCCCTCGCTGGGCTCCGAAAAAGCTTCGCTCCGGGCCAGGGAGAACATAGAACCCCTGTTCCCTACGCGAAGCTTTTTCTGCGCTTTTCGCTCGGGCGTTACCGGGAGCAGATTTGGGCTTGGATGAGGCTGGAGGACCAGGTGTTTTCGGCGGATTCGGGGATGTGGCGCTCTACGAGGTCGAGGAACTCTTTAACTTCGTAGTAGATGTTATCTGCGATGGTGTCGCGGCTTAAGTCTATGGGGCCGCTGGAGGCCTCTCCGTCGCCGCCGGCAAAGCCGCTGTCGCCGCGGGTGCCGCAGCCAACACGCATCACCAGCCTGGGCCCGGTCATCAGATTGATGCGGTCTATCACTATGCAGCCGTCCTCGCCCTGAATCTCCGCCGCCAGCGACGAGTCGCCTATCTTGGAGTAGGATATCATCGCCTCGAAATCGGGGTATTTTATCAGCATAGAGCCTTGTCCGTCAATGCCTTTTTCGCGGGCTTCATCGCCGCCGGGATAGATGAGGGTTTCCTGCTTCTGGACGCATTTCTCCAGTTTTTCGCGGGAGAATTCGCCCTCCCACGGCGCGCCGAACAGGTGTACCATAGGGGCGATGCAGTATACTCCAAGGTCCAGCAGGGCGCCGCCGTGCATTTCTGCACTGAGGTTGCTGGCCACCGTGCCGCGCTTGAACTCTTCGTAGCGGGAAGAATACTGGCAGTAGGTGGCGGTGTAGCGGCGCAGTTTGCCAATCTTTGGCAGCGCTTCGCGCACCGCCTGGAAGTTGGGCACCAGGGTGGGGCGCATTGCCTCCATCAGGCTCACGCCGTTGCGCCTTGCGGCCGCCATCATCGCCTCGAATTCCTCCGGGCAGGTGGCGGCGGGTTTTTCTACCATCACGCTTTTGCCGCCGTCCATCATCTTGATGGCCTGTGGAGCGTGGAAAATGTTGGGGGATGCTATGTATACCGCGTCGATGTCGGGTGCTGCGGCAAGCTCGTCCAGGGATGTGTAAACCTTATCTACGCCGTGTTTTGCGGCGAATTCCCGCCCGCGCTCCAGGGTGCGCGAATACACCGCCGCGTGGCAGAAACGCTGGTCGTGCCGCGCCCCTTTCAGAAACGATTCGGCAATCTTGCTGGAGCCTATGGTGGCTACTCTGATCTTGGTCATAATTGTGCTGATTTACTCCCCGATCCGGCCGGTGTATTCGTCAACGCCGGAGTTGTTTAGGGTCTCGGAGAAAAACTTCTGGACTGCTTCGTTCAGGGCGGGATCCCAGGGTGTGGGGCCGCCGGCACGCTGGTAAACCCATAGCCACAGTTGCTTCTTGTGCCAGTTGACGGTGCAGTGGGTGCCCCAGGCGCCACCGTGACCAAACCAGGCATCCTCACTGTCCACGATGGGGGCGGTGAGGCCCAGCGAATAGCCTCCCAGATTTTCGGGGCGGGTAGAAACGGCAAGGATTGATTTCACCGTCTCCTCTTTCAATATGCGCGCGCCGTTGTCGCCAACGCCCAGATTCATAAGCATTTTGTAGAATTTAAGCTGGTCGGCGGCGGTGGTCCAGAGGCCGGCGCCGGCCGATGCGAACACGTGGGAGTCGTTGTATGGCTTCTGCTGCATAGCCATCTGCTCTACCCACACGGCTGGGGCATTCTCCTTGAATTCGTAGAGCTCGATTTTGTTTTTCAGCTGCCTGTCGGTGGGCCAGAACCAAGTTGATTTCATCCCCAGGGGATCCAGGACCTCCTGCTTGAGATACTGCTCCCACTTCATTCCGGTCACAACCTCCACCACTGCGGCGCCGATGTCGATGCCGGTATTGGAATAGGCCTCGCGGGTACCAGGCTCAAACATCAGCGGGGAAGAGGCCGCTATGGCTGCCGTCTGTCGCAGGGGGGCTCCTCCGCTCCATCCGCCACCCTTGATGTTGCCCTGTTTTGCGCTTATCTCAAAGGGGAAGCCGCCGGTATGATTCATCACCATACGTATAGTGAGCACGTTCTTGGCCTTATGCATCTTGCGGACGCCGTCCTTGTCCTCGTCCAGCACCCAGAGCTCGCTGAACTCGGGCAGATATTTGGACACCGGGTCGTCAAGGGAAATCTTGCCCTCTTCCACCAGCTTGGCAATGGTCACACCGCAGAAACCCTTGGTCTGGGAGCACTGCATAAAAATGTTGTCCATCTTTATGCGCCGCTTTGCTGCCACATCTGCATAGCCTATGCAGCAGGTCTCCTGCACGCCGTTATTATAAAGTACGCTTATGGCTCCGGGGAGCTGGCCGCTCTCTACATACGGCAGCAGCGCGTCCCTGGCATAAGTGGTCTTCGAATCCTTTACCTTTCCGGCCTGCATCGGGAGCACCGCCCCCATCATCACGGCCAGCACAACAATAAAACGTGTGAATACTTTCATTTCATTAAATGATTGATTATACAAAGGTACAAAATATCAATTTTAATTACCTATATTTGCAAAAGCAACTGCTTAATCGGTTAAGTAATTTATGAAGAGACTCTTCCTGCTGGCTCTGGCCACCTTGTTTCTGGCCTCCTGCGACAATTCCGCCCGGATTCCCAAGTCCTGGGAGAAGGATTGGAATGATATTCCGGCTTGCTGTCGTCCGATAAAAATAGCGCACGGCGCGCCGGCCGACGAGGCTCCTTACGGCGGAGATTTCTTTACATATCTGAGAGATACTTGCGGGGCAGGGGGCATCGTGCTTAACTACCGGGGAAAAGATTACTTGAAAGATGAATCGGTATGGGCTTTCTTTACCGAATCGTGCCGCCGTGCCGTGGATGCCGGGCTGCGGCTCTGGATATACGACGAAGATGGCTATCCCAGCCCCTCGGCGGGTGGTCGTGTGCTTGAAGAAGACCCCGGCCTGGAGGCTCAGGAAATGGTTTTTGACAGCAGCCTTGCTGCCGGGAAGCAGTACTATGTGCGCCCTTCGTACGAGTTTACCCACGCCTGCAACAACTATGCGGCGCTGCGGCGCTATCCCGACCCTGGCAATCCCAAAACGATGCAGGTATTCACAAAGGTGACCCATCAGGCCACCCGTGAGCACCTTGGTGATGAACTGTTCTCTCACGTGGAGTCTTTCTTCACAGACGAGCCTTCTTATATGGGAGTCAATCTTGGCCCCATCCCGGAGATTGTGCGTAACCGGGTCAGGGTTCAGGACGAGCCGGACCCAAGCAAGAAGCTCCTCCCTATGCTGGCCTGGACGCCCGGCGTGGACAAGGAATATGAACAACGTTATGGCGAACCCCTGCGCCCCGAATCGCTTTTCGGCGGTGATGCAGAGAGCGATAAAGTGGTGCGTCAGCGCTACTGGGAGCTGATGGGAGAGCACTTCAGGGCCAATTACTGCGATTCCCTGCAGAAATGGTGCGCCGATGCGGGCACCCTCTCTTCCGGTCACTTCCTTAGTGAAGAACAGATAATCCGTCACACTCCGCTCTACGGCAATATGCTTCTAGTAGAGCGCGGCCTGGACATCCCTGGCCTGGATATGCTGGACACCGCTCCCCAGGAGTGGAATATGAAAGACTGCTGGCTGATTGCTTCTCTGCCGGAATCGGCGGCGTACCTGGACGGCAAGCGGAAGATTTTTGCGGAAATAAGCGACCACAACCAGTCGGTGCTGGGCAGCGGCCCGGCCACGGTAGAGGCTATGAAAGGCACTGCGGCCTGCCATATGGCGGGCGGCGTCACCGAGTTGAATCTCTATTATCCAACCAGTTGCGGCCCCAAATATCCCTATCGCGGCGAGGCCGCTTTCAAGAGCTACTGCGAGTTTGTGGGGCGCATCAATGCCATTGTCCGGGATGCCGAGCCGGTGAAGACGGTGCTGCTATACTATCCGGCATACGACCTGCAGCGCGAGTTCATTCCCGAGGCAGAGCCGCTTATGGACGAGCACAACCAGAGCGAAACCATGAAGACCGTGATTGGCTCAGCTTTCTCTGCCGGCCGGTCCCTGGCGCAGTCGCAGATACCCTTTGTATGGGCCGATTACCTGGCTCTGCAGGATGCCGGCTTCAGAAACGGCAAAATAGTGATTGGAGGTCACGAGTTCGGCACGCTTGTAATTCCCCAGGGCGTAACTCTTCCCGCTTCAATAAAATCTCTGGTTTCAGAGGCGGCCGGGGCCGGAATGGAGGTGATTCGTGTGCCCAAAGAATGCACAGCAGAGTTCATTGGGGAGTCGATTCACAGCGAAGAGCGCTTCGAACCCGCGCTGCCCCAGCTTGTATACGGCAAATTCACCCGCGACGGCCGCACTATATATCTGGTGCTGAATTCCTCTGATAGCGACTATGAAGGCACGCTTAGCGTGGCCAGGAGCGGCACCTGGCGCGTCCTTGACCCCGATAGCGGCGAGATAAACGCAGTCAAAACCTCTGATGCAGGCCTTCCGGTAAGTCTCAAACCTCTCCAGACACTGATCTACGTTTTATAGCCGGCAGGGGAGAGTCAGCAACTGATACATCAGGGTGAGGGCCAGGCGGCGATGGCCTTCTGCGTTGGGGTGCAGCTGGTCGGTGTCGGGATTGCCGAAATAACGTATCTGCTCAGGGACCATCGGGTTAAGGCCAGAAACGGCATTAAGGTCGATTACCGGCACGCCCCACACGTTGCCGGCTTCCTTTATCACATCCACGTAGTCTGTAATGTAGAGCCCGATGCGGTTGGGAAACGACTCGTCGGGCTGGATGTTCTGCTCGCCAAAGGTGGAGTAGCCGCGGTGCAGCGGGGTGAACACCACAATCTGTTTGTCGGGGTACATAGTCTTAAGGGTGCTAATGGCTATGTTTATGCGGCCGCGCAGGGTCCCGGGATCCATAGCGGGAGTGCGCCTGGGCATCACATATTCAGTGGCGGGATAGCCCATAGCGGCAATCATAGTGTCGGGAGCCACATCGTACCACTGCCCCAGAGGGACATCGGCGATAAAGTCGTTGGTGCCCATAAATATGGTTATCGCATCAAAGTCGCTGCCGTGCTCGGCCTGAAGCTGCTGCGCCTGCGGCACCACGTCGCACCATTTCTGCCCGCTGACGCCATAGACATAAGGCTTTATGCCCAGCCACTGCTGCAGGCATCCCCAGTAGTGCCAGTTTTCCTGGCCGGTCCAGTCGTGACCCTCAGGAACGCTTCCCGGATCGGTGATGGAATCGCCGATATATGCCACAGTGGCCCCTTTCCAGGGGTGGTCCAAACTGCCGGAAGAATTGCAGGAAGTGAGGATGGCGGCAGCGAGTGCCAGAAAAGAGACTAATCGTTTCATAAAGATCATTATTTGCTGTACAAAAATACAAAGCGTTTTTTATTGTGCCAAAGTGACGTCAAAGGTGTATTCGTGGAATCGCTGTTCTATGCGGCTCTGGGGCTGATTTGCGCTGATGGCTCTTGACGTCGACGTCCTATTTTGAGCCTCCAGACAGGGCGAACTGCGCTACAGCGCGTATAACGCGTGGTGTCTTGACGTCACTTTGGCAAGAGTAGGGGAAACTTCACTCCCGAGCGAACAAGTGGCGTACCGAATCACTCCTAAGCGAACAAAAGGGGCACGCCGAGTCACTCCTGAGCGAACTAGTGCCGCACCGAGTCACCTCTGAGCGAGTCTGAAAGCATAAACCAGCACGCCGGCGATGCATATCGCAATAACCGCGAGGGCGCCGGCAAGGCCGAAGGCGTCGCTGGCAAGGCCCATCAGCGGCGGGAAGATGGCTCCTCCGGCAACCCCTGTGGTCATAAGCGCGCTGACGTTGTTCTCCTGTCCGGCCTCGTGGAGCATTGCCTGCGTGAGGATGAGCGTATATACATTGGCGTTCCCGAGCCCCAGCAGGGCGATGGAGGCATAGATCGCGGCCGGCGATTTTGCCAGAAAAGCTCCGGCGAGCCCCGCGGCGAGCATCCCCAGGCTAATCAGCAGTGCGGGTCTTAACTTAATGACCCTCAGGAGATATATCCCGGCCAGCGTGCCTGCCAGACGGCAGAAGAAATACACCGAGGCGGCCGGAGCGGCCATGTCCAGGGTGAACCCCGCCCGCCGGATGAGCAGCTGCGGGGCGATGATGTTGATGCCCGTGTCGCTGCCCACGTGACACACGATTGCGAGAAAGGCGGCTAGTATCGCCGGCCGGCGCAGCAGCCGCAAGCAGTCGGCCAGCGTGGCGGCGCTGTGCCTGTCGCTGTCCGTACCAATGCGAACACCCTCGCACTTGTCCGCACTCTCGCTCTCTCCCATGCCGTCGCCCATGCCCGCGCATGCGCTATTGCCACGTCCGCCCAAAGCACCTCTGCCGGACAGAAGCGCGACGGCAAGCAGCAAAACGGCCAGGAAAACTCCGTAGGGCAGTTTCCAGCCCAGCCATCCTCCGGCTGCTACGGCGCCCCAGGCGGCGAGCAGCGGCGCCAGCAGACCGGCCACGGCCTTTATCGAGTTCCCGGCGGTGAGGGTAGAGGCGAGCCTGCTCTTGGGCACAAGCGCGGCTATGCTGGGGTTGAGGGCCACCGAGATCAAAGTGCTGCCGATGCCCATAATGCCGACAGCCAAAAGAAATGTCCAGTAGCTGTGGCAGGGGAGTATCGCCGCCATCCCGGCGCCGAGGATACACAGTGCCGCAAGCAGTATCTTCCGGTGGCCTAAGCGGTTCAGCGCCAGCCCGCTCGGAATGGATATCAGCAGGAACCACACGAACATCATCGAGGGTATGAAGCCTGCCTGCGAATCGCTCAGAGAAAGCTCAGCCTTGATGTAATTGGTGGCTATGCCGGTCAAGTCCATGCTTGCGGCCACAAAATAGCAGAGCAGCACTGTCGCCAGGGCTGTCTTGCTCTTTATCTGCCCGGAATGATTCAATTGCGCTCAGCCATATCGGCCGCGATGGAGAGGGATGCGTAGTCGCCTATTGCCTCGCCCAGGGCGGCGGGAACCACTTTGCAGACTGCAACGGCACCGGCGAGAGCCTCTTTACGAATCTCCTTCATCATCTCATCATAGAAAAGCTTCTCGTTGCGGGCATACACGCTGCCGATGACTATCAACTCTGGGTTGAGGATATCTATCACTATCGACAGCCCCTTGCCCAGATAGCGGGCGGAGGTGTGGTAAATCTCTATGGCCATCTCGTCGCCGGCCGCAGCCGCCTCGGCAATCTGCTTGGCGGTGATTTCATTCACCTTGTCGGGGGCGCACCAGGCCACCTTCTTGTTGTTCTGGATGGCCTCCATTACGAATGTCTTGCCTATCTGGGCCACTCCACCACCGCTGGCAAAACCCTCGAAACTGCCTTTTTTGCCATAGCCCACCGGCCCGAATTCGGCCAGGCGGATGTGGCCCAGCTCGCCGGCGTTGTCGTTGGTGCCGCTGTATAGCTTGCCGTCTATGATAAGGCCGGCGCCAAGACCGGTGCCGAAGGTCAAAAAGGCCATATTGCGGCATCCGCGGCCGGCTCCGAACTTATACTCCGCCAGGGCGCAGGCGTTGGCGTCGTTCTGCAGGGCGGCGGGCACTCCGGTGCGCTCGCTCACCAGCTTGACGATAGGGATATTGTCCCAGCCGGGGAGGTTGGGCGGCGACATCACCACTCCGGTGGCGCTTGAGAGCGGGCCGCCGCAGCTGATGCCTATGGCACCGGTGTTTTCTGGGGTAAGTCCGTGCCTGGACATCATCTCGCAGGTGGCCGAGAGCAGATTCTCTATAGTCTCGGGTGCGGAGGTTGTGTCAAAACGGATTTTGTCGGCAATGCGGGGCATCCCGTCTTCCAGGACTCCATATATCACGGCACACTTTGTGCCGCCGATATCAAGACCAATCAGGTTCTGTTTCATAATAAATTGAATATATGTTTGTTTACAAATCTATGCTGCCTGGATTCAGTAAGAAATCAAAAAGGCCAATGTTCAGTATCCCCTGTTCGTTATGCCACGGGATGACGGCCTGCCTTTGAATTATGATTTTCTTGAAAGAGTCGGATATGTTAAGGAATGAATGTGTTTCCTGCTGCATCTTTTCCTTGGAAGATATCTCAAAGGCAGATTGGATATAGTATCTCTGACTGCCTTTGTTGGCCACGAAATCTACTTCGAGCTGTTTACGAACCTGTTTGCCCAGGGCGTCTGACTCCTGGACGGGTACGACACCAATATCTACAGAGAAACCCCTGTGAAGAAGCTCATTGTATATTACATTCTCCATAATGTGATTCTCTTCCTGTTGCCGGAACCCCAGTCTCGCGTTTCTCAACCCTACATCTGTGAAATAGTACTTCAGAGGTGTCCCTATGTACTTTTTGCCCTTTACGTCATATCGATGCGCCTTGCTGATGAGGAACGAATCCTCTAGGTAATCGATATAACTGCTGATAGTAAACTGCGACAATTTAATCTTTCTCTCCGACTCAAAAGTGTTTGAAAGCCGTAGCGGGTTGGCAAGAGAACCGATGGATGATGCAAGTATGTTAACAAGTTCTCCCATCTCGTCCCGTCCGCGCAGGTGGTGTCTGTTTACTATGTCTGATATATAAACCTGGTCGAACAGATTCTTCAAGTACTCCTCTTTTCCCTCGTAAGTCCCCGCCAATACTGCAAGAGGCATCCCTCCGTAACGTACATATTCTCTCCAAACGTCATCTGCACCCTTGTCAGATACGCTGCAAACCTCGGCAAATGTAAAAGGATACACCTTGATCTGGTCGCCACGGCCGCGGAACTCAGTAATGATGTCGGAAGACAAGAACTTTGAGTTGCTGCCTGTAACAAATACATCGGCATTCGGGATACGCAGGAAGCCGTTGAGCACGCTCTCAAACTCAGGCACCAGTTGAATCTCATCTAAAAGGATAATGTAAGGGGATGAATCAGTTATGCGCCCCCTGACATAGTTATACAATTCGTCAGGATTAAGGAATCGCTTGTTGGCGTAGTCATCAAGAGCCAAAGAAATGATGTGATTGTCCGGGACCCCATCAGCTATTAGATGCTTGCGAAACAGATTGAAAAGCAAATATGATTTGCCGCACCTTCGTACGCCTGTAACAATCTTGACCAGGCCGTTGCCTCTTTTTGAGGACAGGCGCTTTATGTAATCTGATCGGCTAACCTCCATGCGTTATTTTATTTTTACGCAAAAATAAGCAAAAAAATTAAATAGAATCAAGCCCCGATTGCAAATAATGTTCTAGAAATGCAGTTTTTCATTTTAAGTGATTAGATAATTACAAAGTTAGTTACTGAATCGGTTAAGTAAAAATAATTTTTAATGGAAAAAGATTTGTCCGTCATAAAGTTTTTTCTTAATTTTGTCATTGGACTTAACCGGTTAAGTAAATGGCTCAAAAAGAACAGTGCTGCAAAATGTCTCTGGGGCGCATCGCAGAGGCGACTGGTGTTTCCAAAGCCACTGTTTCGTGGGTGCTGTCCGGTCAGGGCGATGCAAAGCGGATAAGTGCCGCAACGCAAAAGCGTATTAAGGATTATGCCGAGCAGCACAATTATCATCCGGATATGCTTGCCCGGAGTCTCAGTCTTGGTGTGACCAAAACGGTAGGCCTGCTTATTTCTTCGCTTACCGACCCTTTTTATTCCAGCATTGCAAAGTCGGTTGTAGAAGAGGCAGAGCGCT
>JAFRRR010000075.1 GCA_017428035.1 Bacteroidales bacterium
TGCGCTTGGCCACGGTGCCGGTACCTACCTGCTTTGAGCCTTCTGAGATTTTCCACTCATAGGCGGTGGCTCCCTCCACGGGGTTCCACTGGAAGGTCAGCGAAGTCTGGGTGGCACTGTGCAGGGTCACGCCTTCTGGCGCCGCCAGCGTTTCTTCCTGCGGGTCGGCCGGCTTGTTGCACTTGGCGTTCAGGCCAAGCAGCGCCAGCATAATAATCACAAAACGTATCAGCTTTCTGTTCATCGTTTATATGGTTGTTCTATCTCAAGCGCAGCCCAGATCAGGGGACCGATGCCCTTGGGGTCATTGCTGCGGATTTTTTCGTTGATATAATAGTCGTAGTCGCCGCGACGGTTGTCCTTGCCTCCCAGGCCGGCCACTTCGCAGCAGCGGTTCAGGTTCACAAGGCCTTCTTCGCGGGTCACGAAGGTCTTTTTCAGTTGTTTATAAGCCTTTCTTACATAGGGCCGGCAAGCCACATATCCAAAGCGGCAGCCCTTGGCCATCGCATAGATGAACATTGCGCTGGCAGTCGCCTCCACATAGTTGCCCTCGGCTCCGGGGCGGTCCAGCACCTGATACCACATTCCGGTCTTGGGATCGGCGTATCTGGGAAGGGTATCGCACAGGTTGCGATAAATCTCCAGCATACGGTCGCGGCCGGGAGTGTCTTCGGGCAGCAGCGGCAGCACATCCACCAAAGCCATCATATACCATCCCAGGGCGCGTCCCCAGGCGTGGTCGCTCTGTCCGGTGGCCGGGTTGCACCAGAACATCTGGTGCGACGAATCCCAAGCGTGGCGGTAGAGGCCGGTGGCGGGGTCATAGGTGCGCTCCGCAACCAGCACGAATTGCTTTGCGATGTCGGCAAAATTGGCCGCCCGCTCTTCAGGATCTTTCACGTAACGTTTGGTATATTCGGCATAGAAGGGCTGCGCCATATAAAGGCCGTCCAGCCACATCTGATCCGGATAGATCTTTTTATGCCAGAAACCGCCCTCTTTTGTGCGGGGCTGGCTGCAGATCTGGCTGTAAAGGGTGTCCATAGTGCGGCGGTATTTCTCCTTGCCGGTGAAATCATACAGGGTGAACAGGGTCCTGCCGGGGCAGATATGGTCCAGCGAATAGTTGGATTTCTTGTATTTGTAGATGTTCCCGCTATCGTCTATGATGGCATCGTACCAGCCGTCTACATAACGCATAAGCGTGTCGTTCATATCCACAAACCCATTGTTGGTGGCCTTGATATGATACACGTCCAGTATTGCGGCAAGCTCCAGGCCGGTGGTGTAATTCCACTTTAACTTGCCCTGCTGGCCATCGATACAAGAAGCCTCGGGATTGCGCGTCATCTCGCTTGCCACCACCTCCTCGAACAGCGGAATACGGGGCGAGCAGGCCGCCAGAAGCATTGCGGCGACGATTATGGTAACAGCCTTTCTCATTTATTGTCGTATGGATTCCATTTGATGCCGTCCTGCTCCTGGTACATCACATTTTCAAAGGTGTACCCGGCAGCCTTGCGGGCAGTGAGCTTGCGGGCCCACTTGACGCGCGGCCCGGCGGCACCGGGGCCGTAACTGCCCCACTCTGCATAGTAAGAATTCTTCTTGGTGTCGGGCTTGCCGGGTTTCTCCCAGTCGTGCCATCCTTCGGGAAGGATGTGGCTGCCCAGCTCGCAATCTATAAAGACCGTCTTGGCGTATGCCCCCCACGGCCGGCCAAGGTAGCACTTGGTGATGCCCTCTGCGGCTGTCAGGCGGCAATTCTTGAACACATAGCCGTATTTCTGGCCCTTGAGGGTAGAGGCGGCCGTCACATAGCTGTTTTTCTTGGAGTGGATGGTGCAATTCTCAAAATAGGCTATGCTGGGGCCGAAAATGAAATCGGTGGTCCCCTCTATGTAGCAGTCCAGGAAATAGTTGCGCTTTATGCCGCCGTCCTTGCCGTAGCGGCCGTAAGTGTAGAGGGTATCCTGATTGCCAATGAGGCGGCAGTTCTTGAAAAACAGAAAGTCGCCGTCGGTGAACACCGCCACCGCCTGGCCTATCTCCTTGCCCTCCCCCGCCGTGTTTTCGAAAGTCAGGTTCTCGAAAGTCACGTAGCTGGAGTGGATGTAGATGGTGGCGCTGCCGCTGGTGCCTATAGGGTAGCCGGTGAGCGGCCAGTTGTGCTTGGCGGCTTTGTCAAAGGTGATTATGGTGCCGGGGGCATCTTCGCCGCTGATGTGCATCCTGAACTTGGAATGCGGGATGTGGACATTCTCTTTGTAGACGCCCTTGCGGATATATATGGTTGTGATATGCTCGTGGCTATAGTCGGGCACGGCATCTATGGCCTGCTGCACTGTGGCAAAATCGCCGTGGCCGTCGGGCGACACCACTATATCGTAGCGGCGCAGGTGGCCGGCCAGCTCGGGCAGCTGCCCTTTGATCTTTTCGCAGATTATCTCGGTGACCTTGCGGGCGCCGGAGGCCACGGTGTGGGTGTTGTCGTCCTTGCCCGTAGAAATCATAAAATATTGCCTGGAAGCCTCGTCGCCAAGACCCTCCAGCCAGTCCAGGGTGGCGGTGGTGATGTCCAGCAGCGGCACATTCTCTTCGCTGGCCACCTGCGCCATTGCGGCGGGATAGTCGGTGTGGCAATTGCGGTCCAGTCCATTCTCTTTGAACCAGCGGCGCGCCACGGGAGTCAGCAGCACCGGCGTGGCGCCCATAGACTTGGCCGTGCGCACAAACAGGCGCAGGTTGTCCTGATAGGCGCCGAACGGAGCGGCGTAGCGCTCGGGGTCGCTCTCCTTGGCATCGTTGTGGCCAAACTGTATAAACAGCCAGTCGCCCGGCTTGAGATTGGCCTTGACCTTGTCCCAAAGTCCGCGGTCTATAAAACTCTTGGTGCTGCGGCCGTTCTGGGCATAATTGATCACCTTTATGCTGTCGTCCAGGAAGTTTTGGAACATCATCCCCCAGCCGCGCTCAGGGTTGCCGCCGGAGAGGTCCTTCTCTGCCATAGTGCTGTCGCCCATCAGATGGACGGTGGTAAAAGAGCAACCGATTGACCAGATTGCGGCAAGGGCCGCCATAATCATTAATTTTCTCATAGCTGCTCTCCGTTTACAAAGACATTATGGAAATTGACATCCTCCGCAAAGTTGATTTCAACTGCGCTCTGTGCGGTGAAGGTGCTGTTGCTGAAGGATATTCCACGCACCGGCATCTCCGGCAGACCGTTGATATATATGGCCTGCTTCGCACCTGCGCAGGTGATGCCGCTGAAGCTGAAATCGCAGAATTCGGGGGTGGTCTCGTCCACCGGACGGATATCGGAAGCGCCCTTGGCCTTCATTTCGGTTGCGGAAACGCCCTCGTAATAGAGGTTGAATATCACCCCGTAGGTCACTATATCCTTCATATAGATATCGCTGCAGACAACATTGTGCACCTTGCCTCCGCGGCCGCGGGCGCTCTTGAAACGCAGCCCCACGTCGGTGCCTATAAAGTTGCAGCGGCTCACAACCACATTCTCTACGCCGCCAGACATCTCGCTGCCAATCACCACGCCGCCGTGGCCGTGATATACGGTGCAATCCCTTATAATAAGATCGCGGCACACGCGCGCGTGACGGCGGCCGTCGGCGTCCTTGCCAGACTTGATGCAGATGGCGTCGTCGCCCACATCAAAGCTGCTCTTCTCAAGCAGCACCCTTTCGCAACCGTCAATATCAATGCCGTCGCCGTTGGCGCTGTAGTGGGGGTTGCGCACGGTGATATTCCTCACGGTGACATCTTTGCACCAGAGCGGGTGGATGTTCCAGCAGGGTGAGTTCTGGAAAGTGCAGCCTTCCAGCAGCACCCTCTCGCATTCGCGAAGACTCACCAGCACCGGCCTCAGGAAGGTCTTGATTTCATTCTCGTCCAGATCGTCGGCGGGCTTGTTCAGGCTGCCGGCCGTGGCGCGGGCCTTGGCATAGCCCTCGTCGGGATACCACACTTTGCCGTCTTCGCTCACCAGGCCGCCGCGGGCGGTGATGGCCTTCCACTGGTCAGAAGAGACCTTGCGCTTCTTGACCTCGCGCCAGGCAGCGCCGCTGCCGTCAATTATGCCGCCGCCGGTGATGGCTATATCGTGGGCCCCTTCTGCGTGGATGGGCGACAGGCAGCGCCTCACGTCAAGCCCCTCGAAATTGGTGTTGATTATTGGATACAGATCCTGGTCTGTACTGAAAACTATGATTGCATTGTCGTCCAGATGAAGCTCTATATTGCTTTCAAGGCCTATCGGGCCGGTGAACCATATGCCGGCGGGCACATTCAGGCGGCCGCCGCCTTTTTGCGAGAGATGGGCTATGGCTTTTGCGAAAGCCTCGCTGTTCAGAGTGGTGCCGTCGGGGACACCGCCAAAGTCGGCAAGGCTGATATTGCGTGCTGGAATGCGCGGCGCCGCAACGCTCTGCACCTCAATCGGAGCCGTGGCAGAAGCCACCTCCTTTGCCGCCTTGGACGCGCTTCCGCAGGCGGTCAGGGCCACAATCAGGACAAAAAATAATGACTGCAATTTTTTCATAGTTCACAAATGTATAAATAAATTTTTGAATTCCGTGCACGGTAACGGAAATAATTTTCAATAATTTATGTTGTTTGAAAATATTTGTTTCGTTATCGTGCACGGAAAAGATTTTTTTCTTATACTTGTGGTCGAAAACTAAACATTGGGTTTTGAAAGAGAACATCACCATACTGGACATCGCCCGCCGCAGCGGCCTTAGCAAAGGGACCGTGGACCGGGTGCTGCACAACCGCGGAGAAGTCTCCAAAAAGAGTTACGACAAGGTGATGCGCGTCATTGAGGAGCTGGGCTACGAACCCAACGTGTACGCGTCGCTGCTTGCCTCCAACAAGCAGTACACCATAGCGGTGCTGATTCCGGATGCCGCCCCCGGCGAATTCTGGGAGATTTCCCGCCGGGGAATAGACCTGGAATTGTCCACACCCCTCTCTTCGGGGATGAACGTAGTGCACGTAGGCTATGACCAGTACGACGGCGCGTCATTCTCTGCCGCCTGCCGCAAAGTTCTGGAGATGAAGCCCGACGGCGTGGTGCTGGCCCCTATGTACAAAAGCGAGTCGCTGGCGTTTGTGGGCGAACTGGCCGCAGCGCAGATTCCCTACGCCTATGTCGATTCCAAGCTCGAAGAAGATAACTATCTGGCATATTTCGGTATGCCTATGGTGCAGAGCGGCCAACTGTGCGCCGACCTGCTGACCCAGGGCCACCGTATCCAGAGCGTGCTGATAGTCCGCATCCGCCGCAACGACGAAGACCTCTACGACCCCAATGTCCACCGCCGTGCCGGCTTTCTGGACTATATGCTGGAACATTGCCCCGACTGTAACATCCACTACCTGTTCATCGACCCCACACACCCGGAGAGGATCGATGCGCTGCTCTCGGAATTCCACTCCGCACACCCCGAGGTCCGCAACGTGGTGATGTTCAACTCCCGCATCTACCTGGTCGCCCCCTTCATAGAGAAAAATTACGTAGAGGGCCTTCGCGTGGTGGGATTCGACAACCTGGACGCCAATGTCGCCGCCCTCAAGAAGGGGTGCGTCACTATGCTGATAGCCCAGCATCCAGACCAGCAGGTTGCCCAGGCCATCCAGACCCTGTCGGAATTCATCACCCTGAAAAAGCGTCCCGCCCGTCGCGACAACCTGGTCCATATGGACATCCTTACCCGCTACAACGCCGACTGACACCGCCAGCCTGTTTGAAGGCGAGAGGGATGCCGGTAATCCGTTTTTTAACGTGAGATTCCCTTCTAGAATGTCCAGCCGATGTTGAGGCAGACGGGCCACCTGGTCTCGGCTCTGGCTTCGGCTGTGTCGGTAGTGAGATCGGCATTTATTGACAGACGGAGATGGTTGTACAGCTGGGCGCCGATTCTGGGTGCCACCACCAGGAAACAGCCTGAATTCCACGCTCCTACGGGAGAAACGGCCCCTTCCGGAGCTCCGTCCATATTCGCCTCTGTGATGCTCTTTTTCACCACGCCCGGACCAAAGCCCATTCCCATAAAGAACAGGAGACGGTCATTTGCCGGTATCTTGAGACCGGCCGTGGCAATGAGGCCGCCATAATGCTGATGCCCCTTGTAAGAAAACGGGACTGCCGGATTTTCTCCCTTGATGGGATTAAACTTATAGTCCGCCTTGAGGCCCAAATCGAAATACTCGCCAAGGTCGTATCGCGCTTCTACGTAGGCATCCGCCTTATAGGGTACAGTGAAACTATCCTCGACCCCCATAAGGAAAAGCGGGGCAAATCCCGTACCCACCTCAAAGTGGACGGGACTCCTGTCCTGGGCACAAACCGCCGTAGCGCACACGGCACACAACGCAATTGCAAGAAGGATTCTTTTCATAACACAGCCGTTTCGTGTTCTATGTTTCCCTGGGGTTTATTCGCCGGTGTACCAAGCGTCGAAGTGGGACTGGTCGGTGCGGGTAAACTGCAGGGTAAAAGAGAGGGTGTAGGGTAACTCGAGCGGCAAAAATCCCAAATTGGAAACTTTGATCTCTCCGGGCAGAACCCCGGAGGCAACAGCCACATCCTCCCTGTTGATAATGCCGTCCCTGTTCCAGTCCTGCGGGTTTCCGCTGGCATCCAGCCAATAATCTACCGTTGCCCTGCCGGTCAAAGTAATCTTGTCGGCATCTGCAGTATAGTCAACCAGGGACTCGGCGCTTTTGTCATAATCCTCGTAACCCTGGAATGCATATAAGTGAAAACCGGTGAAACTCAGGCGGTCATACTCCGTCCGGGCGTGCTTGTAATACGGGACAAACGAGGTACCAGAAACCTTGATATATTTCGGGGAGTCGATTTCGTTGAACTCAGCCACAGGGTCGGTGATCTCCTTACCCGTGGCGTCTTCTGCCTTCATCTGAATAGAAGACATATACCAGTATCCGTCTGGGTCCTCGTCCCCGAAATCGATGGTTTTTTCGCAACCGCAGATAACCCCGAGAACAAGAACCAATATTGGGAAGAAGGCTTTTTTCATACTCTACTCCGCCACAGAAACCTTGGGTGCAGTGAGTGCTATGCGGAAGCCGTCGTAGGCGTACATATGGGTGTAATTGCCGGCGTGGCGGTAGCTTACGCGGCACATCGTGGGACCCTGGTCCCAGCAGCCGCCGCGCTCTATGTGGAACTCGCGCTTAATGTCGCTCTTAAGCATCTTCTGGGAGTACTGCGGCTCAGACCCGTCGTACATCAGGTACTTGTCTTCGCACCACTCGTACAGGTTGCCGCTCATATCGTACAGCCCCAGTTCATTGGGCTTTTTGCTGGCCACGGGGTGGGACTTGCCGTCGGCGTTAGCCACCGTCCAGGCCACCTCGTCCAGATTGTCGCTGCCGGCATACTTGAATCCCTTGGACAGCTTGCCGCCGCGGGCAGCATATTCCCATTCGGCCTCCGTGGGCAGGCGGAAGTCCTCTCCGGTGAGCTCGTTAATGGTCTCCAGGAAACTGTGGCAGTCTTTCCAGCTGACCTTGTCCACGGGGCACTGCGGCCAGCGGGTGTATGAGGGATTGAAGCCAGAAACAATCTCGAACAGCTCCTGCGTAACCTCGGTCTGGGCAATCCAGAAATCGCCCACGGTAACCTCGTGAGCCGGCTTTTCGTTGGGCTGTGGCTCGGTGGCACCCTGCTCGGGCGTGGCACCCATAGTGAAAGTGCCGCCCTCTACCTTGACCATCGTGAACTTGACCCCTTCTACATTGAAAACCTTGGTCTCAACTCCGGGAACTTCGGCCTTGACGGCTGCATCCTGTTTGGCGCCCTCGGCTTTCTTGGCACCACCCTTGCAGGCCGGCACAACAGCAATTATCACAAGCGCCATCATCAGCGCCACTATCGAACGAAAGTTTTTCATAACGATTTATATTTTTCTATAAAATTATATTTCACCTATCTATTCAGCGAATATACTAAGTTTTTATTATATTTGCTATCAGCGATTATCATCTTTTGAAGCTATGAAAAACACTAGAATCCTTTTCGCCGTTTTGGTTGTTGTCCTTTCTATGATAATCTCCGGCTGCAACCCGGACGAACCGTCTGACAAACCCGATGTCAAGCCCGATGACAAACCCGGAAAAGTAGCTGTTACCGGCATTTCCCTGGACAAGACCGCCTTAACCCTTACCGTAGGGCAAACGGCCACTCTTGCCGCCACAATATCCCCGGCAAATGCAGACAACAAAGGAGTCAAGTGGAGTTCTTCGAAGAGTAGCGTTGCAACCGTAGATAATAGCGGCATCGTGACCGCTGTACAGGAGGGCCAGGCTAAGATTACCGTCACCACCACCGACGGAGGCTTTTCTGCCGCCTGTGAAATAACCGTGCAGGCTGCAGCGCCTGAAATCATATCTGTTACAGGCGTTGATATCAGCGACGACTCCCTGTCGCTCGAGGAAGGGCAAAGCGCCGTGCTTACGGCAACGGTATTGCCCGACAACGCCACCGACAAAACCGTTTCCTGGTCTTCTGACAATACCGGTGTCGTTACTGTAGATCAGGGCGGCAACCTGAACGCCGTCGGTGCCGGTTCCGCAACCGTTACAGTGACCACCACAGACGGCGGCTTCTCTGCAAGCTGCAGTGTTACCGTGGCCGAATCGGTAATTCACGTCACGGAAGTGACGCTCAATAAAGAATCTGTAGAAATGAGGAGCGGGGGTATTGATCGGATAGCCGAAACCGTACTGCCCGAAAATGCTGAAGACAAGTCCGTTACGTGGTTTTCAACCGATGAGTCGATTGTAACCATCAAGCCAAATGGCGTTCTGGAAGCCTATAATCCGGGACAGGCCGAGATAATCGTGGTGACCAAAGACGGCAACAAAACCGCCCGCTGCCAGGTAACCGTAACCCCCATTCACGTGAATTATGTGGGTGTATCCACCTCAAATAAAATTGTTTATGTGGGGTCTTCGCTGCAGGCCGAGCTGGTAATACGTCCCGCGGAAGCAAACGATCAAACCGTAGTGTGGTCTTCTTCAAACGAATCAGTGGCAACCGTAGACCAGAACGGTCTTATCAGTGGTCTCAGCGAAGGCGATGTCACCATATCTGCCACAGCCAACGACGGCGGCATAACCGGCAATTACGAGTTCTGGGTCCGCAATCCAACCTACCCTGTAACCGCCATTGCTCTTGACAGGACCGCTTTGATTATGAACGTCGGCACGGAAGAGACCCTGCTGGCAGAAATATCGCCATCGAATGCCACCAACAAGGCCATCCGCTGGCTGTCGTCTGACCTTAACGTAGCCTGGGTATATCCCAACGGCCTTGTTATAGCAAAAGGCTTGGGCACGGCAACCATTACCGCCCGTTCAGAAGATGGCTGGAAAGAAGCTTACTGCACTGTCACCGTCGGCGGCACAGACCCCCACAGTGTCGCCGGGGTGTGCCTGAATGTGACCGCAATGACTTTGATTCCGGGTCAATTCGGGGCTCTTACTGCCTATGTATATCCTACTACGGCCGCAAATCAGCTTGTGACCTGGTCATCTTCAAATACAAGTGTGGCAACTGTGGATGATGCCGGCCACGTCACTGGCGTCAAGGCCGGAAAAGCAACCATTACCGTGACAACCAAAGACGGCGGGAAGACCGCCGCCTGCGAGGTTACTGTGCAGAATGACCCCGTCAACGTTTCCGGATTGACACTTAACAGGACCAGCATTACCCTTGACGCGGGGCAGAATGTCCAGCTAGTGGGGTCGGTTACTCCTTCCAACGCCACCAACCCTAATCTTGAGTGGTCGTCCGACAATCCCTCTGTCGCTATTGTAAACCCGGGCGGCTTTGTAATCGCAGTCAACCCCGGAACGGCCAGAATCAGCGCCGTGAGCCATAACGGACACGCAGCAGTATGTCTGGTTACCGTGACCCGGAAGGTCAAGAGCATCAGCATAATCGGAGCGACGACCATGACCGCCAAGACTTCGACACTACTGACGGCTGAAATTTCTCCCTCCAATGCCGAGTACAAGGACATAAACTGGTCCTCTTCCAACACAAGTATAGCCACCGTCGGCAATGACGGTGTCGTGAAAGCCATATCCACAGGTACCGTGACCATCACCGCCGCGGCCAAAGACGGCAGCGGCGTTAAAGCCACTCATACCATCACGGTCACTCCGGCGCGGTCATCATACATTATGCTTGGGGACGACCACGTAGAGGCGGGAGATCCGCTGAACCTGACAGTCGGAGAGTACCTGTCGTTCAATTGCAGACTCTACCCTCTGGGCACGACTGCCGTTGTGGAATGGGAATGTTCAGACGATCCAATCGTAGAAATACTCCCCTTCACCGGAGCCAACCCTGAATATCAGCGGACCCTTCACGCCCTCAAGAAAGGCGTATGCATCATTACCCTCACGGCCTCCGATACAGGCATTCAGCGCTCTTTCACAGTGGTAGTTAGAGAATAGCAACGGATTTCAACGAATCCAGCGCCTCGGCCACTATCTCTTCCGGGAGGACCGGATTTATTCTTTGTATCCAGGAAGAGCGTCTCTGACACAACTTGAAAATGCATTTATTTTTTGGTTTGACTTATGAAGCAATTTCTCTATATTCTTTCTATAACGACCCTTACTTTTATCTCTTCCTGCCGTTCAAACGTTTTATGCATTGATAGGTCCCCGATAGGCTATTTTCTGTTTGAGTTTATCAATGATACTGAATGTGATTGTTGGATGAGTTGGGAAGATGATTTCGCATCCCCACAAACCATTCAGATAAAACCGGGTGACACATATATTCAAAAAAAAGCCGTCGGAGGTTCAAATTCAAACATCCCATTCCTTATTGAAACTCGACCTCTCACAATAACATTCACTGGGGGGGGAAACTATTCGTTCTCCCTTGACGAGCATTTCAGCTGGACAGCCCTGCCTCACACTGAAGAACTGATAGGCGCGTCCGACGAGTATAACACAACATACCGTTTCTATATGTCTGACATCCTTGCCCTGAATCCAAAGAGGTGATTATATCAAACCCTCCAACGTAGTAACAGCCTCGGCCACAATCTCTTCCGGGAGGCCTTCGAGGATTTCGGAGGCGAAGGCCGTCATCTGCAGGCGGCGGGCTTCGGCGGCAGGGATGCCGCGGCTTCGCATATAAAACAGTTCGTCTTCGTTAAGACGGCCGAATGTGGCGCCGTGGCTGCACTTGACGTCATCGGCATATATCTCCAGCTGCGGAAGGCTCTGCGAGCGGCAGTCGTCGCTCAAAAGCAGGTTGTGGTTTTCCTGATAGGCCTCGGTGCCGATGCACTTTTCGGGGACACGGATCAGCCCGAAAAACCGGGTGCGGGCCTCACCGGCCACAATGCCCTTGAAAAGCTGGCGGGAAGAGCAATTCGGTACACCGTGCTCCATATTCACGGTGAAATTGACGCTGGAGGATCCGCCCGCCAGATACAGGCCGCGCAGTGTGCATTCGCCGCCCTCGCCGGCAAAGCGCACCGATACGGAGCAGTCTATAACGCCGCCGTCGCCGGGCAACGCCACAAACACCAACTGCCGGCTTTCTCCGGAAGCGATGGTGACATCCACCTTGCGGGTGGCATCTCCGCTGAGCAGTATGACCTCGCTACTTGCCATTATGCTGATTTATAATCCAGTCGTAACCTTTCTCTTCTATCTGAAGGGCCAGTTCCTTGCCACCTGTCATAATAATCCGCCCGTCGTAGAGCACGTGTATCACGTCGGGCACAATGTAGTCCAGCAGGCGCTGATAGTGGGTGATCACCACAAACGAATTGTCGGCAGAACGCAGGCTGTTGACACCCTCACCCACAATCCTGAGGGCATCCACGTCCAGGCCACTGTCGGTCTCGTCCAGGATGGCCAGGCGGGGCTGCAGCATCGCCATCTGGAAGATTTCGTTGCGCTTTTTTTCGCCGCCCGAGAAACCCACATTCACGCCGCGGGACAGGAAACTGCGGTCCATCTTCACCAGCGCCAGCTTGCTGTTCATCAGCTTGATGAACTCTGCACTGGAGAGTTCCGGCAGTCCCTTTGCCTTGCGGTGCGCAGCAACGGCGCTTTTAAGCATCTGGGTGTTGGACACCCCGGGGATCTCCACGGGATACTGGAATCCCAGGAAAACGCCTTTCCAGGAACGTTCTTCCGGCGTAAGGGCCAGCAGGGACTCGCCGTCCAGCAGGGCATCGCCTTCCGTCACAGTGTAGCCCGGCTTGCCCGCCAGAACCCCGCTGAGGGTGCTTTTGCCGGCGCCGTTGGGCCCCATTATGGCGTGCACTTCGCCCCGGGCAACCTTCAGGTTGATGCCGCGCAGGATTTCGCGGTCCTCTACCGAGGCGTGCAGATTGTTGACATCCAGTAATATATCGTTTGCCATAAGCTACTTGTTTTCTTTTTTATAAAGCTTCCACCAGCTGGCCAGCGACCAGATGCCGTTGACCAGATACAGGGCGCACACGATGGGCATAAACACGTGGCCTACCGACAGGTGCAGGATAATCTGAGTGACGTTGACCACCAGCCAGACCAGCCAGCAATCCCACTTCTTGAGCGCAGATAGCAACTGCGCGTAGAGTATCAGCACAGTGACGACGGTGTCCAGGAATGGGTGCGGGTCGGCGGGGAAAAGCTTGTATAGCATCCATCCCCAGGCAAATGAGAGCAAAACCACCGCTGCAACACCCAGAATGCGCTGGGTCCAGGAGAGCTGCGTCACCTTCAAATCGCCCTTGCTGCTGGCCTCCTCCTTTTTGGGATGGGTCCAGCGCCAATGCCCTATAATATTGATAGTAAGCGAGATGGGTTGCAAAAAGAGCGACGCGTAAAGGTTCTTGTTCCAGAACAGAAGGAACAGCGCCGCCGTATACAGATATCCCACCCAGAAATTATACTTGCTGTTGCGGCCCGCCAGAAACACGCAGGTCAGGCCCAAAACAGAAGATATCAGGTCTATCAGCAGCACCGGAGCGCCGCCGAGCGTAAAAAGCGTATAGTTCATCCAATCCATTATCCTACACTTCCTTCAAGGTTGACACTCAGCAGCCGGCGGGCCTCTATGGCGAATTCCATAGGGAGCCGCTGCAGCACGTCGGAGGCATAGCCGCCCACAATCAGCGCCACGGCATCCTCTTCGCTGATGCCTCTCTGGCGCAGATAAAACAGCTGGTCTTCGCTGATCTTGGAGGTGGTGGCCTCGTGCTCCAGGATGGCGCCGCTGTTGGCGCAGTCAATCACCGGGAAGGTGTGCGCGCCGCACTTGTCGCCAATCAGCAGCGAGTCGCACTGCGAGTGGTTGCGCACCCCGCTGGCGCCGCTGGCCACCTTTACCAGGCCGCGATAGCTGTTCTGGCTCTGCCCGGCGCTGATACCTTTGCTCACTATTCGGCTGGTGGTGTTCTTGCCGATATGGACCATCTTGGTGCCGGTGTCGGCCTGCTGATAATTGTTGGTAAGCGCCACCGAATAGAACTCCGAGTGGCTGCCGTCGCCGCGCAATATGGTGCTGGGATATTTCCAGGTGATGGCGCTGCCAGTCTCGACCTGGGTCCAGAACAGACGGCTGCGCTCGCCGCGGCAAAGGCCGCGCTTTGTCACAAAGTTGAAGATGCCTCCCCTGCCCTCCTTGTCGCCGGGATACCAGTTCTGCACGGTGGAATATTTGACCTCGGCGTCCTTCTCCACGATAATCTCCACAATTGCGGCGTGCAGCTGGTTCTCGTCGCGCATCGGGGCGGTGCAACCCTCCAGATAGCTCACATAAGAGCCCTCGTCGGCCACAATCAGCGTGCGCTCGAACTGCCCGATATTGCGGGCGTTGATGCGGAAATAGCTGCTCAGCTCCATCGGGCAGCGGACCCCCTTGGGGATATAGCAGAACGACCCGTCGCTGAACACCGCGCTGTTGAGGGCGGCAAAATAGTTGTCGCCGGGCGGCACCACCTTGGCCAGGTACTTCCTGACCAGCTCTGGATAGTTCTGAACTGCCTCTGAGAACGGGCAGAAGATGACCCCCAGCTCGGCCAGCTTGGCCTGGAAAGTGGTCTTGACCGACACCGAGTCGAACACGGCGTCCACGGCCACCCCGCTCAGGGCATCGCGCTCGTGCAGGGGAATCCCCAGCTTGTCAAAGGTCTTGATGAGCTCCGGATCCACCTCCTCGCGCTTCTTGGGAGCCTTGGGTGCGGCAAAATAGATGATGTCCTGGTAGTCGATGGGCGGGATGGTCAGATGGCCCCACGTGGGCATCTCCATCGCCTGCCACTTGCGCAGGGCGTCCAGGCGGAAGTCCAGCATCCACTGCGGCTCGCCCTTTTTTGCCGAAAGCGCACGCACGATATCTTCGTTCAACCCTTTTGGGAAGAACTCCTGCTCGATGTCGGTGGTGAACCCCTCGGAGTACTCCGCCTGCGTCAGCTGTTCCAGTATGTCCGCTTTTTCTGCCATATCCGTGAGCAAAGTTAGTGTATTTGCTCGACTTTTTCCGGTTTTTTAACCCTTGAGCACAAGAGCGGATTTTTCGCGCTGTATGTCAGCTATTTAGCTGATCGGGCGTGCTCATTCCGCCGTCCGGGAGCGGGATGAGCACATCTCAGATAATCATTACACTAATAATCAGCCCATTACGTATATGCACGTGCTCAACGGTTAAAAAAACTGGCGCCATTTTCATCCTAACACTTTTATCGCTACCTTTGTAGTATGGAACAGCAGAAACCTCAACGCACAGAATTCTCACAGATTGGCCACAGGGCCGCAGTGGCACGCCTTTTCGAAGGCAGCGGATACACAAACTCCCCAGAAATCAAAATCGCCGACGGCATTGCCAGCCACAAACTGATGGCCCAGGGTGTCGACTTCGATTTGGTTTACAACCCGCTGAAGCACCTCGGCTACAAGGCGGTGCTGAATGTTCTGGGCGAGATTTATGCCGCATTTCACCGACCCCGGGCGCTGAGCCTGGCCGTGGGCGTCTCTTCTCATTTTGCCTTTGAGGATATCGCCGAGCTATGGGGCGGCGTGCTGGCCGCAGCCAAAGAGCACGGCATCAAAGAGCTTCATCTGGATCTCTTCCCCTCTATCAACGGCCTGCAAATCAGCCTGATGGCCACCGGGGCCCAGTCCCGCACCGTGGCCGGCAAAATCCCCGCCGCCTCCAGCAAAGACCTAATCTGCCTGAGCGGCAACGTGGGCGCCGCTTATATGGGCCAGCACGTGCTCGAGCGCGAAAAAGGGGCCTTCCTGGCCGCCGGCGAAGAAAACGCCAAACAGCCCGACCTGTCCAAATACAAATATCTGCTGTCGCAATATCTCTGCCCGGAGATTCCCGCAAACGTGATTGACCGTTTCGCCAAAGGGGGGTTCTACCCCACCGCCGGCGTGTTTGACTGCCGCGGCCTGGCAGAAGCCGTCAATTCCCTCTGCGAGAAGACGGGTTTTGGCGCAAAGCTCTATCTGGACCGTCTCCCCATTGCCTCCGAGACCTTTGAAATGGCCGCCGAAGTCAATATCGACGCCGTCACGGCCGCAATCAACGGCGGTGACGACTACCGTCTGATATACACCATCCCCCTGAGCCGCTACGAAGAGTTCAAGCGCGAAATCCAGACCTTTGACGTGATAGGCCACCTGGCCCACAGCGATGTGGGCAGCGTGCTGGTCACCCCCGACGGCGCCGAACTGCCCCTGCGGGAAATTTAGCCGCAATTATCGGCTAAAAGCACTTTTGGCTAAATTTGTGCATTGCGAAGAAATCAAAAACTCTATAACACTATGAAAGCTATCAAAAAGACACTTGCAATTCTGCTTTTTGCACTTGTGCCAGTTCTGGCTGACGCACAGTCTATCCCCGCCCGCCTCGAGATTTCCCAGATAGAGGCCAATGATGGACAGGTACAGCTGGAAGCCTTCCAGTTTATCAAAGACGGAGAAAAATCTTACTGGCTTTCTGTGGGCCATCTGGGTGTTGGCGACGAGATTGTACAAGTTCAGTTTGACCCTCTTTTCGAGCTCTTTATCCCCCTGGGCGACACCCTGGAAGAGGCCATTGACACAATGGAAGATATGAAAGACTATTTTGGCAAACCTTCCAGCGAGATATTCGAAATGGACGGCTGTCTGGCTGTCGGCTTCCCCACAAAAGACCTGCAGACCGTTACCATCGTGCCGCGTCGCGTTTTCCTGACCCGCAACCTAATCTTCAAGCTGGAATACGACGGCTACGAGCGTAACACCTATGTTCCTCGCAGCACTTTCGTGAGCATACTTTCCGGCCTCAAATTCTACCGGAAACTCCATCCCAACGAGGAATAATCTTTAAGATAAACACTTTTCTATGAAAACCTTGAAAGCCCTCTGCCTGTGCGCGCTCTGGACTTTGATCCTGGTGTGCGCCTGCGGCAAACCCACACCCGAACCCGAACCGGAACCGACACCCGACCCCACTCCGACCGTAACCCTCGAGGCCGTAGACCTTGGCCTGAAGGTCATCTGGGCCGACCGCAACCTTGGTGCAGACAGTCCTTCCGACTTCGGAGACTACTTCGCCTGGGGCGAAACCGCCACCAAAACCAGCTTTGACTGGAGCAATTATAAATGGGCCAATGGAAGCAAATCATCCCTTACAAAATACAACACCCGCAGCGAGTGTGGCTCCGTGGATAATAAAACCCGACTGCTGAAAGAAGATGATGCAGCCTCCGCAGCCACTAAAGGCGTATGGAGGATGCCCACCAGAGAAGATCTGGAAGAGCTTCTGTCTTCCTGCACCTGGGAGAAGACCACTCTCAAGACCGAAAGCGGAGATGTCTTTGGCTATACCGTGAAGAGCAAGACCAACGACAAGTCCATATTCCTGCCCGCAGCCGGGTGCATGGCAGACAGCACGCCCAACAAGGCCAATGAATACGGTCTGTATCCTTCTTCAGATGTCTGTACGGCCGAAAATAATGGGTATGGTTATATGGACGATTACTGCTGGTATCTGTTCTTCCAGTCAGGCGAGAAAATAATCTACGGCGACAGCCGTGCCCGCGGCTGGGCCATCCGCCCCGTCAAGGACAAATAGCAGAAATAACGTCCTTTATAGCCGCCTGATCCAGATATTGCGGAAGCTGATGGCTGGGCTGCGGTCGCCGTGGGCCTGAAGTCCGATGCGGCAGTCGCCGTGCGGAGTCACGTCCGGAAGACCCAGATACCTGGTGTTGCCGTAAATCACCGCGTCGTTCTGAATCACCACCCCATTGTGCAGCACGGTGACCCGCGGCGGCAGGCGAAAAGAGCCGTCTTCGTTAAAGATGGGCGCGTTGTAGATGATGTCATATACGTTCCACTGGCCGGGCGGCAGCATTGCATTAACCAGCGGAGCCGTCTGCTTGTAGATTGATCCGGCCTGCCCGTTTACGTAGGTTTCGTGCTGATAGCTGTCCAGAATCTGCAGCTCGTAGTGCCCGACTTGCAGATAAACGCCGCTGTTGCCCCTCCCCTGCCCGGCAAA
>JAFRRR010000015.1 GCA_017428035.1 Bacteroidales bacterium
CAAAAACGGCAAGGAGGTAACCAACGAAGTCACATACCTTGTGCTCGATATAGTGGAAGAGCTGCATATCAGCGACTTCCCCATAGCGGTGCGTCTTGGCGACAAGACCCCGGAAAAGCTTATCCGCAGAATTGCAGAAGTGCACCCAGCAAATCTGCTAGCGAATGCCTATGCTGCGGGCAAAGGTCTCTGTTTCAGAGGCTTCGGGCTCGCGGAACCGGATCTGGGGCAGGCCCAGTTTCTCCCGTTTGGCATTGCCCAGCAGATGATAAGGAATCACCTCCGCACTGTAGCGGGGGTATTCTTTTAACAGGGCGGCGGTGGCCTCGGCAATGCCCTCTTGCATATGGATTTCCGGTATGAACAGCACACGGAAGCGGATTTCGGCGCCAGTGTCTGCCACGGCCTTCAAATTGTCCAGTACGGTGGACAGATTGCCGCCCGTGTATTGCCTGTAAAGAGCAGGGTCCATCAGTTTGATGTCCCATAGCCAAAGATTTACAAACGGCGCAATGGCCAGATAATCTTCTTTAAGGCCGTTTCCGGAAGTTTCCAAAGATGTGTGAATCCCTCGGGAAAAGGCCTCCTGCAGCACTTTCTTGCAGAATTCCTGCTGCGCCATAGGCTCTCCTCCCGAAAGGGTCATCCCGCCGCCGGAATTGCGGTAATAGGCTTCGTCCTGCATCACTTCGTCCAGAATATCCTCTACGCTGACGCGTCGTCCGGCAACCTCCAGACAGCCTGAAGGGCAGGCGTCTGCGCACAGACGGCAAAGGCGGGGGCAGACTGCCCTGCGCGACTGGGCATCTGCAAGGATACCCTTGGCATCGTTTTGCGGGCATACGGCGTCGCACGCGCCGCAGCCTATGCAGCGGGTGGAGTTAAGTAGTATTTCCGGAAGGAATGACTGAGATTCGGGATTGTGGCACCAGGCACAATGCAAGGTGCATCCCTTCAGGAAGACGGTGGTGCGGATGCCCGGGCCGTCTGCCGTGCAGAAATGCTGGATATCGAATATTGTACCTTCCATTGGCTGTTAACGCTCGTCAACTATCTTGGCATCGGGGAAATCGGCGGGATTGAATGAAACCTGTTTCTCTGTGACGCCGAAGGCAATGTCGCGCATAGTGGTGTTTATGCCGGATACTTTGGTGGAGATGCTCAGAGGGAGATAATTCTTTTTGGAGACTGTGAGCAAGATGGACTTGGGGGCATCTTTGTCGGAATTGGACTTGGCTTTCTTGCAGCGGATTTGCCACTCGGTGTCGGTCTCTTTTTCCAGGGAGAGGTCGTAGCCTTCGGAGATGCCTTCCAGCAACTCTTTTTCACTGCCGTTGCCAGATTTCTTGTCACCTTTGAGCGCCTTGACTTTGATTTCGTTGCTTTTTGAGTCGTAGATGCGCTCAGTGGTCTCGTCGTACCAGTATACCATGGTGATATCTTTCATAGTGGCCTCCATACGGCATTTGCTGCCAAGCATATACGATTTGGTGCTCATTGTGCCAAGCACCGGAAGTTTGACCTCCACAACCATATAGAATCCTTCTCCGTCGTGTTTTTTCATTTCCTGATCCATACGGGCCACAATTTCTTCGGGCGTCTGGGCAAGGGCGGCAAAAGAGGCCGCGAGGGTGATAAAGAGGGATATGAGGCGTTTCATAGTAAGTGGTGTTAGATGGGTTATAGTGCGGGTTCTCGGCCCAACCGGTTGGGATTTGCTCGCTCGCGCTGCTCGCTCGCACATCCCAGCCCCCCTGGCGGGGGGCCATCACAAGAGAAGGAGCACACCCTCAGAAAAGCAAGCTTTTCTTCGGCTGATACTCCTTCTCTTGTGATCCGGTTGGGATTCGAACCCAAGACCCACAGCTTAGAAGGCTGTTGCTCTATCCAGCTGAGCTACCGGACCATCCCTAATGGGACTGCAAATGTAAGAAAATTAGCGATTATTTGAAAAGCCCCTTGATATCTTCTTCACAGCAGTCGTTTGGTGCGGGTTTTATGTTCAGTAACTTGCATAGAATCAGGTAGTCGTCTGCGCTGCGGAACTGCCTGTCGTGCACGTAGCCCTTCTTGAAATGAGGCCCGAAACCGTAGAATACCATTTGCATATCATCTTCCATAGGGTCATAGCCGTGGGCGGAGGTGCCCGGCTGGGGTTTCTTGAACTCGGGGTTGGCGTCGCACACTATTTTCCAGCCAAGGTCGGGCTGCACAATGACAGGGGCAATGCGTGAGGCGAAGGTGCCAAACCGGAATTCTGCAGGCAGTTCTTCACGCAGCCAGTAGCGGTAGCGGCCGGGGGCATACGTTTCCAGGGAGTCCATCACGGCCTGCAGGCATCCCTCGCGCGGCACAATGCCCAGCGGCGTCTGGTTGTCGCAACGCTCCACCAGGGAACCTATCGAATTGTAAAGGTTCAGATATCTGTCGGGCGACAGGTCGGTGTGGCCGTGGTCGGCGGTAAAAATGAAATCTATCTTGTCATAGACCGGCGAAGAACGGACCTCGGAAAGGAAATAGCTCAGCACGCTGTCAATATTCTCCACCACGTCTCGCACCTGCTGACTTTCTGCCGAGTAGTAGTGCTCTGACTTGTCGGGCTCGTCTATATACCACATCACCAGTTGCGGAATCTGCTTTACATCTTCTTTGCAGAGGGCATCCAGCACCATATCGGCCATCTGCTTCCGTGTGCGGTTGGGGTCGTAGAGGATGCTGTATGCAGGATATTTCCCGTTTACCGGGGCTTCTACCCCAATCCAGTCGAAGACGTTGCACAGAATGCCCTGCCGTGCGGCAGTGTTCCATATGGGCTCGCCGCCGTATAAATCGGCATTGGAGCGCGTGTCGTAGCGCCCGACGGCGAAGATTGTGTCCAACTCGCTGTCGTAGAAGGTGTTGTTCACTATCCCGTGGTGGTCAGGCCAAAGTCCGGTGGCCATAGAATAGTGGTTGGGCAGCGTCATAGAGGGGTACACCGGGCGGATCACAGAAAAGACGCCCACCTTGGCCACAGAGTCCAGGGTGGGTGTGTTGTACATCTGCGGCAGGTCGTGCCTGAAACCGTCCATAGAGAGTATCACCACATATCGGCCTTTGCTGCCACGGCCGCAGCCGGACAGCACTAGAATCAGCGCCAAGGCTATAATGAATGCTTTTTTCATATTCTTGAAATAACAAAACAGGCCCAAGATTCCCGGGCCTGTATGTCTGTTGACGAAACTGTCTGTGTTATTTTGTGATTTCGCTAAGCTTCTGGTAGAGTGCGTCGTAGCCCTCGTAGAAG
>JAFRRR010000076.1 GCA_017428035.1 Bacteroidales bacterium
AGTTCACCACCGACCCCGCCCCTGAAGGGCTGGATATCGTGCGCGCACTAAGCAGTGTGAATCCTTTCAATTGGCTCAAGGTGGCCCGCAGGATCTATAAAGAGAAGCCCGATATGGTGATGCTGCGTTTCTGGATGCCCTATTTCGGACCCAGCCTGGGCACTATCGGCCGATATCTGCGCCGCCGCGGCATCAAGGTATTGTCTCTTGTAGACAATATCATCCCTCACGACCATAAGCCGGGTGACAAGATTTTCGCCAAGTTCTTTGTGAAGAGTGTGGACGGTTTTCTGGCAATGTCCGATTCGGTGATTAGCGAGCTTAAGCAGTTCGATTCTTCCAAGCCTGTGGCATACGCTCCGCACCCGCTATACGATCATTATGGTCCCATAGAGCCCAAAGCCTCTGCCGCCGCAGCCCTGAATCTGGATCCGGACACCGATTATTATCTGTTCTTCGGGCTTATCCGCGACTACAAGGGCCTGGATTTGCTGCTTCAGGCCATGGCGTGCGAAGATCTCCAGCATAGCAATGCTCAGTTGATAGTTGCCGGTGAGTTTTACGGCGACAGTGCCAAGTATTACGAAATGGAGAGTTATCTGGGGCTGCGCGGCCGCATCCACTGGTTCCCGGAATTTATCCCGGACGATAAGGTGCGTCATTTCTTCAATGTTGCCGACCTGGTGGTTCAGCCGTACAAAACGGCCACCCAGAGCGGTATCACCCAGGTGGCCTATCATTTTTGCAAGCCTATGGTTGTGACCAATGTGGGCGGACTGCCGGAGATTGTCCCGGACGGCAGGTGCGGTTATGTTGTGGACCCTAATCCGCAATCAATCGCCATCGCCATAGCCGATTTCTACGCCAACCGTCCCGACTTTTCAGAGGGCATCGCTGCGCAGAAGCTGCAGTTCTCGTGGTCGCGCCTAACGGCTGCGCTGCTTTCGCTTTAAATCAATACGGAAGTTTGTCTATATGACGCCGCACGGTGTCCAGAATACGCCGGCAGTTAGCCTCGTTGTTGGCAGCAATCACCATATCCGGAACATACAACGACGGCTCTTCGCCTTTGAAGTTGCACACGCATCCGCCGGCTTCTTTAAGTATCAGGGTAGCAGCCGCATAGTCCCAGGGCATCAGTCTTAACTCAAAATACAGGTCGTTATAGCCGGTTGCTGTCATACATAGTTCCACGGCGGCGGAACCGGTGCGCCGCACGTCGTTGCACTGCATATACAAGTCGTATATTATGTCGCTGCAGAGCCTGGACCATTCTTTTCTGTATGTGCTCATCGCAGTGAAGAGAAGGCCGTTTTCAAAGGGCCGGTCGCTGACTTTAAGCCGGGCACCGTTGCAGTATGACCCCTGCCCTTTCTTGGCATAGTAGCATTCGCCGCGCCAGGGACTGTATACGACTCCCATATATTGTTCCCCGCCTTTAGTCAAAGCCACGCTTATGCAGCAGTTGCGGTTGCCTCTGGCATAGTTTGCCGTGCCGTCTATGGGGTCGATAACCCATACGTATTCGTGGCCTGCAATGTCGTTCAGGTCCTCTTCTTCGCACAGAAAGCCCGATCCGGGCAGCAGTTCGGCCAGCTTGTTTGTCAGGAAGTCCTGCACTGCCAGGTCAGACGAAGTCACAAGATTTTCTATAGTGCCTTTGTCGTGCACTTCAAATCCACTTCTTACCATCAGCCCCGCCGCCTCGCGCACAACATCGATTATTTGTTCCAATGTAATTTCCATAGTGGCGCAAAGGTACAATAATTCTGGTCCGCTCGGTGCAGATGCCTCCGCTTGCAATGCTTTCCGGGCAAAAATCTGCCCCTGAAAGCATTCAAGCTACGGACTAAATCTGCAGCGCCGGCCATAAAAAGGGGGCGTTTTCATGGCCCGTTCTCGGTTTTTCAGGCGCCGGCTATAAATAGGGGCAGTTTTCATGGCCCGCTCACGGTGTAACGACCGGAACCATATTTATGAAAACAGGTATATAGTTCCTCCCAAAAAGACATTCATAATTAAGATTTTGAATTCATCAAAAATCCGCTCTTTGACGAATTGCGAATTTCTTTGGTTTTGCAGTATAAAGAATGCCTCAAGTGGTTATCTCTTTTTAGAAATGGACAATCTTATTGAAGAATTCAGGATTCTTCAGTTTTGAGACCTGGAACTAACGATCTTTATATGTTGTAAAAAAGAAACGAAATCGCTACTTTTGCGTAGCGTCTTTGAAGGTTATGAAAACTAGTGAACTGAAGAGGTTGTTAAAGGCGCACGGCTGCTATGAGTTGTCTACAGGAAAAGAACACGATGTCTGGTACTCGCCAATTACTAACGCTAGAGTCCGCATACCAAGGCATCAAAGTCAAGAGGTACCAAAAGGAACATTAAGATGCATTCTCAAGCAAGCTGGAATATAATTGACATAATAACAGTAATATGAAGATTAAAGCAATAGTAGAAAAAGGGAGCGACGGGCGCTACTCGGTGTACTCGGGCAGCCATATCGGAAAAAGTTATTTTGGCGGGTTTGGAGAGTCTGTGTGGGAAGCGAAGCAAGACTTTGAGGTTAGTATAAACGAGGCATTGCAAGAACAGAAGACAGAAGCAGCTGAACTACCACTACCCAGTAGCATATTAGTAGAATATCGCTACGACCTTCCGTCATTTTTCAACTTCTTCGACTTTATCAATGTCAGCAAATTTGCTGAATATGCAGGGATCAACGAGAGCAAAATGCGTGCATATAAAAGCGGGGTTGCTTATCCTGGAGAAAAAACGACCGCCAAAATATTCAATGCCATTCGCAGAATAGGTGCAGAATTGAGTGCGGTATATCTGTAAAACAAAATATCAACTTGTTTACTACCTTTGTATAAAACCGAATGATATGATAGACGAGATTCTGGAATATAACAGGCAGTTTGTGGAGAGAAAGGGATATGAGCCGTATGTTACGGATAAGTATCCCCGGAAGAAACTGGCCGTGCTCACGTGTATGGACACACGGCTCACGGAACTTCTGCCAAAGGCACTGGGGCTGGGAAACGGCGATGCCAAGATCATCAAGAATGCCGGCGGGCTGGTGATATCCGAAACCGATTCGGCAATAAGGTCGATATTGGTGGCGATATACGAACTTGGCGTATCTGAAATTATGGTGGTCCACCACTCTACCTGCGGCGCTTGCCATATGAGCTATGAGCATTTCAAACCCCATATGCTTGAGGCGGGAGTTTCAGAAGAGGTGCTGAAAGAATGGGAAGGCAAAGGCATCGAGAAGTGGCTGGAAGGCTTCCACGACACCGAGGCTTCTGTTCGCAAAACCGTAGATGCCATTGTGAACCATCCCCTGGTGCCAAAGACCATCACCGTCCGCGGCTTCATTATTGACTCTGTCACAGGACAACTCACCGAAATCAAATAGATTTTTCAATATTTTGTTTGACATTCTCGCAGGAATCTTATACATTTGTATTGTTATAGAATAAAGCAAGTACGCTACATAGAACAGATTTCCGGCCCTAACTGGATTTCTGTTCTTTGTTTTTAAGACCCTTAACCGAGGGGCGATACTGCTAATAAGCCTCGTTTGTTCTCTCAAGCGTACTTTATTTATAACATTATGAGAACTATAACGACACTATTAGTTATCTCCGCGAGAGTGGAGACAGTGAGGTTTGTTAAGGTTAGGGCATATATCCGCATTCGCCATAACAAACCCGAGAAAGTTCGGAGTCACTATAGAAGATATTAGGGTTTCTGATATAGCATTGACTTGAATCGTGCCGAAAGGCGCTCTACTCCCTCCCCTCGGTTTTTATTACCAGCACGTAGTAAATATTATTATCTTTGTAATAAACGACACGACTATGGCACAATACCCTTGCGAAAACTGCAAACTGAGGGCTCATTACGATAAGAGTCCCAAATCACTTCCGGGAAGATTCTGGAGGTGGCACATCAATTTCTGCCCCGGCTTCAAGAACTACTTCACCCATCAGGACGAAGAGACCAAAGCCGAACTCAGGAAAAAATACAACTTTGAAAAGTACAAATAGAATCTATATGAGCACAAAAGATAACTTTAAAGAAGTGGAGGGCCGCGTCAATTTCGGGCCTGACCACGCACTTGTGACCACTCCGCAACCCTGCGTGATGATTGCCACTTGGGACAAGAACCACACCCCTGACGTGATGATGGCTGCCTGGGCTGGACAGTACGACTTCAAGCAGATTGTAGTGAGCCTGTCCAAACACAAAACCACCGAGAATCTGGAGCTTACCGGCGCCTTTACTGTGAGCTTTGCCGACGAACGCACCGTGGCCGAGTCAGACTTCTTCGGCCTGGCGAGCGCTCACAAAGTGGCCGACAAGGTGGGCAAGGTCGGATTTACCTTTACCCCGAGTCCCAACGTGAACGCCCCTATCATTGACCAGTATCCCCTCACTCTCGAGTGCAAGGTGGTCAGTTGGGCCGATGGCATCCTTGTGGGCGAAGTGATAAATATGAGTGCCCACGAAAGTATCCTCACCGGTGGCAAAGTAGATCTGGAGAAACTCAAACCTATCGTTTTTGACGCTGCGAATATGACCTACCGCTCCATTGGCCGTATTGTGGGCAAAGCCTGGGGCGACGGCAAGAAATTCACTGAAAAATAGGTGTTGATTCTTCCTGTCCTCTTTTTGCTTTTGTACGGACAGCTATGTTTTCTTTAAGGCAGTCGCTGTAGAGCCAGGGTTCGCAACCGTGGATGTCGCCCACATTTATGAAATCCTTGTAGGGATGATACTCGTCTCCGCTGTAACCTTCTACAACTAACACGTGATATTCGGGAGAAAGAGTCACCGTGATAGTGTCATACAGAACAGCCGGCGTTGCATCTGTGCACCAGTTCACCGGATTGATGCCAAAAGTGGTGGATGCCACCATAGGATTAATGTACTGGATATCTTTTACAGTATTGTAACAAATGGTTACGCCGGTATCGTCTGCTCCTTGGGCAGGGACTATATGGTCCGACTCTGCCATATCCTTTTCGGTAACTTTATAGCCAAGAACATATGCTGCCGCCAAATGACTGTAGGTCGCATCGTCCATATGCTTCAGAAGCTCTACTACAGCCATCCCTCCCTGGCTGAAGCCGGCAATGATAAGCGGGCGGGCCGTGTCGCGACGCGCAATGAACCAGTCAAAAGCATCGCACACATCGCGCATAGAGAGACGGGTGCGGGCGTATGCTATTGAGTCGTTGCGCGGCAGAAAAGCATCTATGGTTGCGTGACGATAGTACGGCGCAAAGAAACGGTTTCCGGGCGACATATAATCTGCCACTCGGTTTATCTCGATGCCCATATGGTCACGGTGAGCCTTGTTCCACACATCTGCATAATGGCATACCATTCCGGTCGTATCTGTCCAATCCTCTTCCCAGGTAGAAACCACGTAAAAAACATCTGCACCGGAGTTGTCAGGGTCGCAGTCCCGTATTGTCCACATTTGTGGATTGTCATAGTCGGGAGCATTGGGAATAAGCTCGCTGGCGGCAGGCTTGCAGGCAACAATTGCTGCAAGTAACAGGAATGTGACAAACAGATGTTTCATATTAGCATTTTGAAGGCTTTTCGCCAGCAATGATCTTTTCGGCGACAGGGTCCTCTAGATACTTTTGAATGGCACGTCCCAGAGGGCGGGCGCCGAACTCCGGGTCATAACCTTCTGCCAGGATCTTCTCTTTGGTCTCTTTGGAAACCTTGATGTCGAAGCCCATCTGGGCAATGCGGCTGCGGAACTTCTTGAGTTCAATTTCCAGAATCTGCTCTACATCCTCTTTAGTGAGGGAATTGAACAGGATTCGGTCGTCTATGCGGTTCAGGAACTCCGGCGAGAATTTGCGGCGGAGCGCCTTCTCTATAATCACATTCTTCCGGTGAGGGGCATCGTCGGTGGCCGTTTTGTAGCCGATGCCGGCGCCCAGCTCACTGGCCTGCTTGCTGCCGATATTCGATGTCATTATCAAGATGGTATTCTTGAAATCGATGTGACGGCCGGCGGCGTCGGTAAGGCGTCCTTCGTCCAGCACCTGAAGCAGCAGGTTGAAGATATCCTGATGCGCCTTTTCAATCTCGTCGAAAAGGACCACGCTGTATGGCTTGCGGCGGACCTGCTCGCTAAGCTGGCCGCCCTGGTCGTAGCCCACATAGCCCGGAGGCGCACCAATCAGCGAGCTGACGCTGTAGCGCTCCATATACTCGCTCATATCTATGCGGATAAGGTTGTCCTCGCTGTCGAACATATACTCAGCCAGTTTCTTGGCAAGATAGGTCTTGCCCACGCCCGTGGGACCAAGGAATATGAAACTGCCCACCGGCTTGTTGGGGTCGCGCAGGCCGGCGCGGTTGCGCTGGATGGCCTTAACCACAGCCTCCACGGCATCGTCCTGTCCAATGATCTGCTTTTTAAGATTGGATGCCATTGTGAGCAGCCTCTCCCCCTCTGTGGCACTGACGCGGTGCACGGGAATATTGGTCATCATAGAAACGACCTGTGCGATATCCTCCTCGCCGAGGGTCTTGGGACCGGAAGATGCCAGCTGTGCGGCGGCTTCGTCGCTGGTCTTGACAAGGGCCTCCTCCTGTTCTTTAAGCTCTGCAGCGGCCTTGAAATCGCCGGCTGCGGCGGCATCGCGCTTTTTGGCACGCACTGCCTCCAGCTGCTCTGCCAGAGGGTTTACGGCAGGCATAGAGTCAAGTCCGGCATTGGTGCGGGCACCAGCCTCGTCCATTACATCTATCGCTTTGTCTGGCTGACTGCGGTCGGTGATATAGCGGCTGGATAGAGTCACGCAGGCTTTGATGGCTTCGGGAGTGTATGTTACGTTGTGGTGCTTCTCATATTTGGGCTTGAGAGCTTCCAGAATCTCCAGTGTCTGGGCATAGTCTGTCTGCTCAACAAGAATCTTCTGGAAGCGGCGCTCCAGGGCACCATCCTTCTCAATTACCTGTCGATATTCATCGAGGGTTGTGGCGCCTATGCACTGAATCTCGCCGCGGGCAAGGGCGGGTTTAAGCAGGTTGGCGGCGTCCAGACTTCCCGCCTGGGCACCTGCTCCCACAAGCGTGTGCAACTCATCTATAAAAATTATGGTATCGGTAGAGGCCTTTAGCTCCTCTACTATGCCGCGCATACGCTCTTCAAACTGTCCGCGGTATTTGGTGCCGGCAACCACGCTGCCCATATCCACGGTGACCAGTCGCTTGCCTTGCAGGGCGGCAGGCACTTCGTGGTTTACGATGCGCTGGGCAAGCCCCTCTACAATAGCGCTCTTGCCCACTCCGGCCTCGCCCACCAGTACGGGATTGTTTTTCTTGCGACGGACCAGAACCTGAAGCAGGCGCTCTATTTCTTTTGCACGGCCCACCACGGGATCCAGACGGCCTGCGGCTGCCTGGGCGGTGAGGTCTGTGCCAAACTTGTCCAGATTTGGAGTCTTGACCGGCTGCCTTTCTTCTGAAGCCTCCGGACCCTTGCTGACGTTGAACTTTGGCGGCTCCTGGACGGGAGTAGTCATCGCCGTGCGGCGCGGTTCGGGCGCGGGTTTTGACGACTTAGAAGTACTGATTTGGGCACTTACGGAGTCGTAGTTTATGCCGCTGCGGGCAAGGATGGGCGCCACGGTGGTGCCGGTGTCCTTAAGTATTGCCAGCAGCACCACGTCCAGCGTGGGCGATTCGGCGTGAAGACGCGAAATCTCCAGCGAGACATTGCGGTAAAACTCGTCAATATCTGTGGTGAACTGTATATTCTTTGCCTCTTCGAAAGGGACGCTCTCGGCCTCTTTGAGCACGCTCTCTATCTCGGCCTTGATGTTGTCGCGGTCGGCACCCATAGAGTCCAGAATGCGTGTGGCATCATTGTCGCCATCGCGCAGCAGCGCCAGGAACAAATGGTCCAGACCGGCGCGGCGGTTGCCCAAACGGGCTGCCTCTTCCCTTGCGTAAGAAAAAATCCTCTGTAAATCTCTTGTGAAATCTTTTGCCATACTGTGGGCAAAGATAGATAAAAAATGTGCCCCAAATTTGACAATTCAAAAAATATGTATACATTTGCAGTCCCAAACGCTTCCTTAGCTCAGTTGGTAGAGCACGACACTCTTAATGTTGGGGTCCAGGGTTCGAGACCCTGAGGGAGCACGCGGAACTCCCTTGGTCACAAGCCAAGGGAGTTTTTTTATAGCCTGATGTAATCTTTTTTGATGCCGGAGTCTATGAGGGAAGCGGGGATGGCGGACTTTACTGCTTTAATAATCAGGTTCAACATCTGCTCGTGGATATAGTCCTGGCGGATAACCAGAGAAATAGTGCGACTGCGTGTAGGATTCACCAACTCCCGCACGTTTTTCTGCCAGCTGTAGAGTATCAGGCCAAGGTGGGTTTCTGGGATAATTGTCATACCGCCCATTTCGTTCACAATTTCCAGCAGGGCGCTTACCCTTCCTCCCTCGAAATATTTTTCGTATGATGCCGATTCGTCGTTTCGAATGGCTGCCGAGCTGTACTGTCTCACCCCTTTTTTCATAATCCATATCGGCCGGTCAACAATCTCTTTAAACGATATCGTATCCAGCTGATATGCCGGATCATCTTCTGAGACGTATGCAAAAAAGCGTTCTGTGAAAAGTGGAATTTCCAGAAGACCGGGATCATTTACGGGAGAAGCCATAATGCCCATATCTATCTCTGCCTTGTGCAGCTTGTCTTTTATAGTCTCTGAGAGCATCTCTTCGGTTTGCAGTTGCACTGTGGGACATTTCGCACCGATGTACTTGAACAGTCCGGCAACTAATACCGGCGCCACCGTAGAAATCATTGCCACAGACAGTGTGCCTTGCAAAATATGCTTCTCATTCTGCGTAAGTTCTGCAATCTGGTTTACATTGTAGAGAACTTCTTTGGCTTTTGCTATCACCTTGCGTCCGATCTCGGTTGGTTCCAGAGGAAAAACTTCACGCGAAAAAAGGCGCACATCCAGTTCCTCTTCAAGTTTCTTAACCATCAGGCTCAAAGTAGATTGCGTAACGTCGCAAGCCACGGCAGCCTTGCCAAAGTTGCGGTATTGGTCAATCGCCACAATATACCTTAACTGTTGAATTGTCATTTTCAATTGATTTTGTCAATGCAAATATAAAACAAATCGAATTGATAAATGACAATGAGCAAAATATTTTTGCCTTGTGAAAAATGTACGACAATGAACAGGCGAGTAATTTTATGGTATCTGGGTATTTCGATGCTGTTTGTATCAATTATGATGGCGGTTTCGCTGATGGTAGCGTTTCTCACTCCGGGCGACGACAGCCGCATTCCCCTTTTGTACGGAACTCTGATTACTGCTCTGATAGGCGTGTTCCCTCTGATCTTTATCCCAAAGAACAAGGACAAAATCAATTTCAAGGAGGGGAATGCAATAATCGTCGGGTCCTGGTTCTTTGCCTGTCTTTTCGGAATGATTCCCTTTGTGATGTATGCCGGCGAGTTCTCCCCCATCAATGCGCTTTTCGAAAGCGTGTCGGGATTCACCACCACCGGAGCTTCAATCCTAAATGATATAGAAGCATTGCCGCGAGGCCTCCAGTTCTGGAGGATTTCCACCGCCTGGGTCGGCGGCATTGGTATAGTGACGTTGTTCTCTATGATTGTGACCGGGCGTAACAAGTCCCGTCTCACCGATGCAGAAATGTCCAGCGTTGCCCGCCAGACCTTCGAAGGCGGCCGAAGCGTCTCATTTGCCCAGAGAATACTGGTGACCTACATAGCCCTTACCGTGATCACTTTCCTGGCACTGAAAATCTGCGGAATGGCCTGGTTTGACTCTGCAACCACGGCAATGTCGGCCTGCAGCACCTGCGGCTTCTGCATCAAAAACAGCAGCATCGCATTCTACAACAACCATGCGGTGGAGATTGTGCTGACATTTGCAATGCTTGCCTCAGGCATCAACTTTGGCATACTGTTCCTGACGTTTGTGCGGGGCAGCCAGAAAAATCTGTTCAAGTCGGAGCCGATACGCGTGTTCCTGATTCTGGTGGCCGGAGCGATGGTTGTGGTGGCTGTAGATCTTATGGTGCAGGGTAACTGTACTAACAAATGGGAGACAGTGCTGGATGCGGCATTCCAGGTGGCATCCATATCCACGACCACTGGTTTTGCTACAGAGGACACCACCACCTGGCCGCCGCTGACCATAGCGATTCTGCTGGTCTGCTCGCTGATATGCGGCTGCTCCGGTTCCACCTCCGGCGGCATCAAGATTGACCGTCTGGTGCTGGCCATCAAGGGTATTCAGGTCAAGATTGGCCGCGGAATCCATCCGAACATAGTTCAGACGGTGCGAGTGGATAAAATAGTAAGGCCATACGAGCAGGTCACCGATGCCTTAGTCTACATTTGCTGCTACCTGATAGTCATTATGATTTGCGGCGCCATCAACATAGCATTCGGCCTGGACCTGGCATCCGGCCTCAGCGCCTCAATTGCCTGTATGGGAAATGTCGGGCCCGGTTTTGGCGAGGTTGGATCTATGGCAAATTATGCAGATGTACCGGGGTTTGTTAAGGCAACAAGTATGATAGAGATGATAATCGGGCGACTGGAGATTTTCCCGGTTCTTTATCTTGTAAGGTCGTTTAGCAGCAGGGCGTAGATTTTCTGAAAAATACTTTTTGAAAGTATGGTTTGTCTTCGTAACTTTGAAAGACAAACTGTACTAAAGTGAAAATACTTTTAAATCTACTCAGACGGCGGTTATTAGTAGTCACTGCCGCCCTCTCGATAGCCGCTCTGGCGTTTTCTGCCAGGGCCGGCGCGCAGGAGAAAGAGCCCTTCAGGCCCGAAGTGGTATTCAAGGTGAACACTGTCACCCTGCCGCTGCTTGTGGCAAATGTCGGGGTCGAAGTGAGTCCTGTAAGTCATTTCTCAATAAGCCTGCCGGCATATTATACGGCACTTGACTGGTTCTCCGAGACCGTGAAGTTCCGTGTGCTGGGTGTTCAGCCCGAGCTTCGCTACTGGCTTAACAAAAATCTGCAGGGGCTTTTCTTCAACGCCCACGCCACCTTTGCCTATTACAACATTGCCCTTGGCGGCAACTACCGCTATCAGGACCATGCCTGCAAGACCCCCACTTTTGGTGGCGGTATCGGCATCGGCTACAAGGTTCCGCTGAGCAACAAGGAGACTCCGTGGGGCATCGAATTCGGCATTGGCGGCGGCGTGCTTCCGCTTTACTACGACTACTATTTCAACATTCGTAACGGCCGTCTTGCAGGCGAGGACACCCACACCTACTTTGGCGTGGACCAGGCCTTCGTATCGTTTACCTACAGCTTGGGCGGCGCTAAAAAGCAGGCGAAATGATGAGAAGTAAGTTATTATTTATATTATGCCTCCTGGGCCTGACGGTTGCAGGATGCAACATTCACGAAGTGCCCGATAGCGGCCAGGCTGCCGCAGTGGCCCTATCGCTTGAGATCAATCTGGACGAGGATATGCCTCAGTATGCCAGCATTGCCTATGCCACCAAAGCTGCCGCTCCGCAGGCCAGATATATCCTGCGCTTCTTCCCTATTGTGAATGAGGCCGTAGTCTACGACGCCCCGTTTGAGTTTATTGGCACTGAAGACGATCTGATAAGCCGCAGGTACGTGCTGGACGTGCCGCCAATGAACTATCGCCTGGAGGCCTGGGCCGACTGGGTGCAAGGCGACAACGTATTCTACAATGCCGCCGACTTTGGCGCGATTGCCGTCAATACCAAGCCCTACACCGGGGCTTCGCCTTTGCGCGACGCATTCTGTGGCGCCAAGGACATTGACCTTTCGGGCTACACGGGCAACCACAGCATTGCCACATCGTCCATAACCCTCCGCCGCCCCAACGCCAGATACGACTTCATCTCCACCGACAGGGAGGAGTTCCTGGACTACTGGGCATCTCAGGTCGCTATGAACAACGGCACCACAGTCAAGGATCCCGGCGCAATAGATTTGTCCAAGATAAAGGTTGTGGTGACTTATCCTCAGTATATGCCAAGCACCTATGATTTGCGCGAAGAGGAAGTGACCGACTCCGCCACGGGCGTCAGCTTTGAGACCGGCATCACCACGCTTAAAGACGGCAGCCTCCTGGTTGCCTGGGACTATGTGCTGGCATCGGGCGACGAGCCAAGCGTGATTGTATCGCTGGCATTCTATGATGAAAACGGCGCCCTTATCAACCGTATTGACAATTTGCAGGTGCCTGTCTCGCCCGGTCTGGTCACCACCATCACGGGCAAGCTGCTCACCAGCAACTTCAGCAGCGGCATCCGCATAGATCCCACTTTTGACGGTGAATACGAAGTACACATTTAATCGCGGAATGATATGAAACAGTCAAGATTATTACTTCTCATTTGCGCGATTGCGCTGCTGCTTCCCTCCTGCACCAAGGAGAATGTCCCCAAACAGGAAGTGAGCGCTACTTTCTCCGTTGATATGCCCCAGACCAAGGCGCTAAGCGATGGTGCACTGGCCACTGAGCTCTATGTCCGGGTGTATGATGCAGAGCAAAACTTCCTTTATGAACAGAAGGCCCAAAAAGAGGAAACCGGCTGGAACGTAGTGCTCAAACTGGTTCCCGGCACCTACTCCTTCTCTTTCTGGGCGCAATCTGCCGAAGCTGATGCCTTCAGCTTCGATGGCCAGTATATGACCCTCTCCTATAATTTGATGGATATGAATTCCGACACAGAGGACGCCTTCTGGGCTGCCGTGGTCGACAAAAATGTCACCGCTCCGTTTAACCAGAGAGTCACTCTCAAGCGCCCGTTCGCCTTTGTCCAGATTGTAACAAACAGTTTCATCAACGAGCCTCTGGACGGCGCCACTTCTTCACTGACCATAACCGGCGAGATGTGCACCAAAATGAATCTCATCACCGGCCACACCGACGAAGCAACACGTAAGGCCATCTTCAATGCCGCGCCGCTCACCGAATATACACACGGCCGGATGACCATTGCGGCTTATGCCTATGTACTGGTTCCCGATGACGGCGTTCCTGCCGCCACTGTAGACTACAATATCACGCTTAAAGACGGACGTACGGTAGAAGGCAGCGTGGCCAACGTGCCCCTCAACGCAAACTACAGAACAACCCTCAGAGACAATTAATATTACCAAATATTTAATATGAAAAGGTTTTTATTACTATTCTCTTTCGTCGCAGCTCTGCTCACAGCAAGTTGCAGCAAGCCCGAGCCGCAGAAATTTGAAAACGGCATCACGGCTACCTTTAACGTTACCCTCCCCGGCGAGATTGACACCAAAGCCATAAGCGATGGCAATCAGGCCACAGAACTCCTGTTCAGGGTATTCGACTCCGAAAACCGCCTCCTCTCCGATCTGAACCAGTCAGTTCAGGTTTCAGGCAAGAGGGCTACCGTCACTGCCAAACTGGTGCGCGGAGTCAAATATCAGTTTGTTTTCTGGGCACAGAAGCCCGGTCAGTTCACTATAAGTGATGCCAATCTGACCATCCCGGCAAACAAGCTCTCCACAATGATGAACAACGATGCCTTTGATGCATTCTATGCTTTCAAGGCCGTTGACCCCAGGGAAGAAGACTTCTCTGCCGATGTCACTCTCTACCGCCCGTTCGCTCAGATCAACGTTGGCGCAAGCGCAGCCGACATCGCAGTTGCTCAGGCAAATAAAGTGGATGTGGCCGGCAATCTCAAGACTTCTTACACCATCAAGGGCGTGAAGAACACCCTTAACCTGCTCACCGGCGCCGTTTCCGGTTCCGAGAATGTCACTTACACCGCAGCCACAGCTCCCACCGACAATATCACCGCTACCGACGGCAGCGCTTACCGCCGCATTGCTATGGTATATGTTCTGGCAGCTCCCCAGTCGGCCACGGTGCCTGTAACCGTCAACGTTCAGAGCAAGCAGAATGGCAGCGTGAATGTTAATTTCAGCCGCGAGGTGCCCAACGTTCCGGTCCGCCGCAATCACCGCACCAACATCGTGGGTGAAATATTCTCTCTTCAGGGCACATTCAACGTGCTTGTTGATGCCAACTTTGACCGTCCCGACACCGATGTCCAGATTGATGTTCCCGCTCCTACTCCCACAAAATACACTGTCACTATCCAGAGCAATATCGCCAACGGCTCCGTGGCTCTTGCCACTGAGTCAAACGAGTTTGAAGAGGGTGAGACCGTGACCCTGACCGCTTCTCCTAACGAGAACTACGAGCTCTCTTATCTCGCCTACACTCCCGACCAAGGCGGCGTTGCTACCGAGATCAACCTCAAGACCCTGCAGTTCGCTATGCCTGCATCCAACGTGAACGTGACCGCACGCTTCAGCTATGTTGAACCCGGCCCCACTCCCGGCGGCGAGGGCAGCGGCACAGCCGATGATCCTTTCACTGTAGCTGGCGTAAGGGCATATATTGATGCGCTTGGTCCTGCAGGCACCATCAGCGACGATGAGGTTTACGTCAAGGGCGTGATCAAGAGCATCCCCAACAACGGCCAGTTCAACGCTCAGTTCGGCAACGCATCGTTCTATATGACCGATCCCAACGGCACCGACGAGTTTGAGGCATACCGCATCAATTACTTCAACAACCAGCCTTGGAAAGAGGGCGATGCTCTGGTTGCAGTTGGCGACGAGGCAGTGGTATTCGGCAAGGTTACAATCTATTCCAACAGTTCCGGAGCAAAGACCTACGAGACCTACCAGAAGAAGGATGTATATAACGGTTATCTGATCTCACTGAACGGCAACACAGGCGGTGAAACCACCACGCCTGCACCCACCATCACTGCAAAGGATGCAACAGGTGCTTCCACCACTGTTATTCCTGCCGGCGCCAACGAATATCTGTCAGTCAATATCTACGCTTCAAAGAGCGCTACTATTTACTACACTACAGACGGAAGCGACCCCACCAATGCCTCCACTAAGTTCGTCGAAGATTTCAAAGTAAGTCAAGCTTGCACCATCAAGGCCATCGCATACAGCGACGGCGCTCAGCCCAGTTCCATCACTTCTCTGAACATAACCAAGGCTACTGAGCCCACAGGCGGCGAGGGCAGCGGCACAGCCGATGATCCTTATACCGTGGCCGGCGTCAGGGCATTCATCGACGGCCTGGGCGGAGAGGTAAGCTCAGAGGAAGTATATGTCAAGGGCGTAGTTTCCAAGATTGCAAGCAGTCCTTCTACACAGTACACCAACGCTTCATTTTACATCACCGACCCCAACGGTACTGACGATTTTGAGGCGTTCCGCATCAACTTCTTTAACGATGCTCCCTGGACCGTTAATGATCCGATGCCTGAAGTTGGTGACGAGGTTGTTGTATGCGGAAAGGTTAAACTCTACACCAGCGGTTCCGGCGTTCAGACCTACGAGACCAATCAGGTCGCCAACGGCGACCACGGTCGTCTGATATCCTGGAACGGCAAGACCGCAGCAATGTCTGCTCCCGAAATCTCTGCAGTAGATGCCAGCGGTGCTGCTTCCACCATCATCCCTGCTGCTTCCGGTGCTTACCTGACTGTGACTATCACAGGCACTAACGTTCGCTACACCACCGACGGCAGCGACCCGACTGAGAGCTCCACTGCATACAGTGCTCCGTTCAAAGTAACCGAGGCTTGCACTATCAAGGCCATCTGCACCGGCAATGCAACTACTCTTCCCAGCTCTGTTGTAAGCCTCACTATTACCAAGTCTTCTTCTACCGGCACATTTACTCCGGTTGCAACTCAGACTTTCACTTTCTCGTCAATGGGCTTCCAAAATGCTCAAGAGGTTTCTACTATCGCGAACACCAGCAATTGTTCAATTGAATTCGGTAAAGGCACGAACCCCAACGCTCCTAAGTACTATACAACAGGCAGCGCAATCCGTGTTTACGGAGGTGGTATTGTCACAATCACCGCCGCAGCCGGATATGAAATTTCGAACATAGTCATCACTTTCGGAAGCGGCGAAGGTACCAATGCGATTACTGCCGATAAGGGCACTTACTCCAATGGTACCTGGTCAGGCTCCATAAGTAATGGAGAGAGCGTTGTCTTTACTGTAGGCGGTACTACCGGACACAGAAGATTCGCTTCAATAAAGATCAACTAACAACTCATAATCTAACACAGAAAAGCACCGCGTTGAAGCGGTGCTTTTTTTATGCTATCACTTACTTTACTTCAGGAGTTTGGAAACTTCTTTCCGGGCTTTTTCAAGTTTCTTGCAAAACTCTTTGTCGGCGTGCAAGCGGGCAATCATCGCGGAGCCCATAATCCGGCCGGCATCAACATCGCTCTGGAAATGGACCCCACAAATAACGCGGCTCTGGCCAAACTCATAGCCATACTTAAGCAATTCGTTCTGGCGGCCTGGATTGAGTTCTGTGAGCAGAAGGGCCACTGCCCAGCCATAGGCAGCGTGTCCCGAAGGATACGACCCGTCGTTCCGAAGATATGCCTCATCGTCGGGAGTCAGCGAAGGCTCATTGAAAAGCATAAACGGGCGAACCCGCATATAATGCTTCTTTGCGGTAGTGGTGGCCTCGCAATTGACAAGACCGGCCAGAAGATGCGCCAAAGTGGGCGTAGTGGCACGCGAAAGCACCACACCCATGGCAGGCGAGAAATTGGCCAGCACATGGTCTATATCCAACTTGGCATCCTCCACAGCCTGCTCGCCACGAGGAGTATTACGCTGCAATTTTCCCCAGAGGAACTGCGAGAAATCGTAGGCGAATACCGCATCGTTGGGAAGAGGCGCCTCGGGGAGAATATACAAACTGTTTGGGCACTCGCTGCCAGGCAGCAGCGGAGGATAGTTCCAGGTGTCATCCAGATCCTGTGCA
>JAFRRR010000077.1 GCA_017428035.1 Bacteroidales bacterium
AATGACATTCTCGCACCAACTTTGCAGAGTGATTTTTCTTGAGCAGCTCTACCGGATGTTCACCATCATCAAAGGCGAGCCGTATCATCACGAATGAAAAAATCGTATAAATACGCCATAATACTGCTGACGGTCGCGGCCGCCGTGCTGTTTTGCATCTCCTTTATAAAACAGGCGCCGGCACAGGTCAAGATTTCCGAAGCGCATAAGGTAGAGAAGCGGCTGGCCGCGCGCGAGCGCATCCTGGACCGCTACTGCAACGCCATCCTCTCCGGAAAAGAGATCCTGGACAATTTTGCAGACCTGCCGGAGGACCTGGTGATATACCACTACAAAAACGACACGCTGCACTGCTGGATGAACCAGTTCCCCATTGCCAACGATGCAATAAAGGTGAACTATTCGCTGTACCGGCTGCACCACCTGCTGGGTCCCGACCAGGTCTACACGGCGCCGCTGGCCTATCTGGACGGCGACCAGTCCTACACCAACCTGGGTTCGGTGTGGTACTTTATAAAGACATATAGAAACGAAGACGACTATCTGATAGGCGCCATATGCATAAAGCGCGAATACCCGCAGGAAAGCCTCAGCTATGCAAACGAGGTCAACAGCCATCTGAAGCTGGACAGGAAATACACCACCGCCCCGCTTAGCGTGGCCAGCGGCGCCACGGTAAAAAGCATCTCGGGCAAGCCGCTGTTTTCTATTGTAGAGACCTCCCGCACACAGTTCAGCTATGGCAACTATCCTCTGCACTGGGTAGTGATAGCCCTGCTGCTTCTGGCGGCATTCCTGCTGCATCTCTCGCTGAGAAACGGCAAATCCTTCGGGGTGTATCTGGCCACCATCACCCTGCTTTTGCTCTGGGCAAGGCATCTGTCGCACATAGGCGACCCTTCCCTGCCGATGTTGTCTCCCCTGACCTACGCCGGCAACAACCTGCTGGATTCACTCGCCAGCCTGCTCACCATCAACACCTATATATTCCTGGTTTCCACCGGGCTTTTCCTGCTCCGGGTGCCGCTGCTCAAGTGGTACAGGAGTCTTGGCCGCGGCTGGCGCTCTGCCTGCGCAGCAGTGTGCGCAGTGTCCACGGTGCTGCTGGCTCTCTATATCGGCTTTACCCTGAGGTCGCTGATACTGAATTCAAACATCACCCTTAACCTGACTCGCATCAGCAGCGTCAACATATATTCAATTATATGCCTGGTGTCGTTTGCCCTGCTGTTTGTGTCGCTGCTGCAGTGGTTGCAGATGTCCGTCACGGCCATCGCCGGCAGACGGGTCATCAATCTTTTCAACTGGAAATACCTGCTGATATATCTGGCGGCCATATCGCTATACTGCACCGTCACCATCTATTCCGCCAGCCTAAGGAAGGAGTTCAACAGCAACAAGGTGTGGACCGACCGCCTCTCGGTGGACCGCGACCTCTCGCTGGAGATGCAGCTGAGGATGATAGAGAGCGGCATCACCAACGACCAGTTGATAGCGATGCTGAGTTTCTGGCCCAACGGCGGGGAGGACATCATCCGCAACCGTCTGCTGGAGCGCTACCTGTTCCGCAGTTTCTCTACGCGCTACAACCTTTCGGTGAGCACCTGCAACCCGGCTACCCAGATGGTGATTGACCGCAACACCCCCGCGGTGAACTGCATAGGCTTTTTCAGCGACGAGCTTCGCAAATACGGCGTGCCGCTGGCCGGCGGTTCCAAGTTCTTCTTTATGAACAACTTCAACGGCCAGACCACCTATCTGGGCGTTTTCACCTATGTCAATTACGAGACGATGGAGGCCACAAACCTCTACATAGATATAGAGTCGCGCCTGGTCACCGACAAGGGGACCAATATGAACGCCATACTGTTCAAGCAGTCGCAGGAGCTGGATTTGCCGGCATACTATTCCTACGCAAAATACTCCTCCGGGAAGCTGGTTTCCTATTCGGGCCGCGAGTCTTTCCCCACCAACATATCCACAGAGAGTTATAAGCCGGGCTATTCAATGGCCAGAAGCGGAAAAACCATCCGGTTCATTAATAAGGTTTCCGACGACGATGTGGTGATTATCAGCCGCCCGGTGTCGGGATTTTTGCGGCATCTGGTGCTGTTCTCTTACCTGCTGCTGCTCTTTGCCCTGGTGCTGATACCCATCACCTCCCCTTTGCGCAAGAGCAATATGCTGCTCTCTATGCCACGCAACTCTTACAAGCGGCGCATCACCACCCTGATGCTGCTCTCCATCCTGCTTTCGCTGGCCTGTGTGGGCATAGGCACAATATACTTCACCGTGAAGCGCAACAAGACGGTGAACGAGCGCAATATGGTGAGCAATATGCAGATTGTGCAATCCACCCTCTCGGACTACTGCCAGTATGCCCTCAGATACACCGACATCAACACGCCGCAGCTGCAGGAGGCAATGAAGTCCATCTCCAACAGCACCGGCAACGAAATCAATATCTACGACACCCACGGCCTGCTGCTGTGCTCTACCCAGCCGGAACTCTACAACCAGTCGGTGCTTGGCGCCCGTATGGACCACCGCGCCTACGATGCCATTGTAGATGAGAGTTATATGAATTATATCGGCCAGGAGAGCATCGCCGGCAATTCGTTCCAGTCTATCTATGCTCCGCTCTACAACATAGACGGCCGTCTGGTGGCCATTGTGGGCATTCCACACGTCACCGGCCAGAGCCAGTTCCAGCAAGAAGGCTATATGATTGTGGCCAGCATCGTGAACCTGTACCTGATTATCCTGATTGCCAGTATCCTCATAAGCCTTATGCTGGCCAACTCCATATCCAGGCCGCTGACAGAGATCAAAAAGTCTATGGAGCGGCTGCCGGGCAGCAAAAAGAAAGAGCATCTGGTATATCGCGAGGGCAAAGACGAGATAGGCACGCTGGTGGCCGCCTACAACCGTATGGTAGATGAGCTGGACGAGAGTACCCGCCGGCTGGCCCGAACCGAGCGCGAGACGGCGTGGAAAGAGATGGCCCGCCAGATTGCCCACGAGATCAAGAACCCGCTGACACCTATGCAGCTGAATATCCAGATGCTGCAGCGGCTCAAGAAGACGGGCGACCCCCGCTGGGAGGCCAAGTTCGACGAGGTCAGCCGCTCGCTGCTGGAACAGATAGAGATTCTTTCGCGCACGGCGTCCGACTTCTCTACCCTCTCCAAGCTTCTGTCCAACGAAGCCACCACCAGAGAGGATCTTGTGGCCATTCTCAAAGAAGAGGAGTCGCTTTACGCCTCCACCGAAAATGTCGTTGTCAAGTTTGAGACAGACCTCGATGCCGCCCCGGTGAATATTCACCGTCAGCAGATTCTCCGCGCCTTTATGAACATCATAGGCAATGCCATCCAGGCCATTCAGGAGAATGGCGGCAATGTGCTCATCACCCTGCACCGCGACGGCGACAAGTATCGTATGAGCGTAGAGGACGACGGACCCGGAGTAAAGGACGAGTTCGTGGGCAAGCTCTTCAGTCCCAACTTCACCACCAAGGTGGGCGGCAGCGGCCTGGGCCTGGCCATCTGCAAGGACATTTTTGAGCAGAACGGCGGCAGCATCCACTACGAGCGCAGCCAGCGCCTTGGCGGCGCGTCATTCGTGACCACTCTCCCCGCTGCCGTCTAGATATTTGAGGCGGGCGGCGGCATCTTCTGTAAGGACTCCGTTTTCTACAAGTTTGGCAAGCGTCCAGAAGGCAGTGTCGGCCACCGATTTATAGCGGATTATGCCTTTGGCGGTGTATGGGCCTATGTACGGGTGGTTTTTGAGCTGGTCTTTGGTGGCGCTCCAGATGGTGAACCACGGCGTCTTTGCACGCACTTCCACCCCTTTTGCAAAGCCCTCCAGCCGGTCGGCGTCAAAGCCGTCTATCTCCAACAGCTGCTGCTTTGAAGTGAAGACTCCGCCCAGCCTGCGGCGGTATTCGATGATTTTGTGGGCATAGTACGGCCCGATGCCGCGCAGGCCAATCAACTCCAGGCTGTCGGCGGTGTTCAGGTCCAGCTTCCTGATCTTGATGTAGGGTTTGAGGCGCGCGTAGGCGGCGCTGTCCACCACATACATCTTGGCAAAGTCGGCCGAAGAGTAGTATTTGCCGCCTTTGCTGCGGTAGTTCTCTATGACCTGCGCCTGCTTCTCGCTGAAGCCGAGGCGCACCAGGTCTTCGCGGGAAACCGTGTTGGGGTCGAACTCAAACGTCTCCGGCTCCGGCTTCTTGCTGAACTTCTCTGCAATAGCCCGCCGCGAATCGCTGTATCCCGGCTCCTGCCTTGGGGCGAGGCCCTTCTGAACTACGCTGCGTCGGACGCCTTCCGCCGTAGCCCCCTGGAGGATATCTTGCTGATTATCAGACATTTCAGCACAATCGCTACCCCTCTCACCATAGGAGCGATTTTGCATATATCCCTGTATGTCAGACACTTGCCCTCCAGCATATTCGCCTCCGCCAGCCTCCGCTACCGCTTGATGGCGAGTGCCCTTTTCGCCCGATACGCCGGGCGAAACCACATACACCGTATCCACGCGATGATCGCGGTTATAGCGGAACACATTGCCGGTAAAGATTGCGGCCTGGAAGCCCAGAACCAAGAAAATGAGAGCCACAGCACCGGAGGCTGCGGCCTTTGAAAGTTTCTCTCGCTTCATACCATATGCACAAGTTTCGCAGGTACAAATATACCTTTATGCGACAGGAAGCCTGCGAAACTTCTTCCTTACGCACAAACCTTATAACGCTACCCCATCCCTAAATCCCTTCCCCCGGGGAAGGGACTTTCTCATCGCCCTTCAGGCTCTAAAAACAGATCACGATTTTCCAGGGTTATTTTTTTCGTTGTACCCCGCGACAACTATCACAATCTCGCCCTTGGGCGGATGGTCGGTGAAGAATTTGCACAGATACTCCAGGGTGCCCCGCACGGTGGTGTCAAACTTCTTGCTGATTTCGCGGCTCACCGATGCCGGCCTTTCGGGGCCGAACGCCTCGGCCAGATTGGCCAGCGTGCGGGCCAGCCGCAGCGGCGACTCGTAGAAAATCATAGTGCGGCGCTCTTCGGCCAACTCGCGAAGGCGCGTCTGACGGCCCTTCTTCAGCGGCAGGAACCCCTCGAAGCAGAAGCGGTCGCACGGCAGTCCGGAATTCACCAGCGCCGGGATGCAGGCGGTGGCGCCGGGAAGCGTCTCCACCTCAATTCCCGCTTCGGCGCAGGTGCGTGCCAGCAGGAAGCCGGGGTCGCTGATGCCGGGGGTGCCGGCATCGGAAATCAGCGCCACAGAAAGCCCGGCGAGAATCTTTTCCCTGATGCGCTGCACCGTCTCGTGCTCGTTCCACTTGTGGTGGCTTTCGGCGTGCGTGGTGATGCCGAAATGCTTGAGCAGCACGCCGCTGGTGCGGGTATCCTCCGCCAGTATCAAGTCAACACTCTGCAGCACCTCAACCGCCCTGGGAGTCATATCGCCAAGGTTGCCGACGGGCGTGGGAACTATGTAGAGTTTTGACATACTTTACAAAGATAATAAAACTTATTTTACCGGACGGACCGTCAGTCCAAGATATCGATTGTAGTGGTACGTACCGCCTGTTGTAGACAAGAAGAAAAATCCGCCTGCTAATGCCGGATCTCCCGGGTGGAGAGAAGACGACCAGTAGTAGCCCCTTACGCCTTCGTCGAAGGACCCGACCCCATTCATGCGGCCGGCGGCGGGGAAGAATATGCTTTTACCATTGTTCCTGCTGGTTAGACGCCTTCCATACACTCCGTTGAGTGTCTCCCAAGTCTGGGTACAAGCGTCCAACAATTCCACAAAGTCCTCTCTGGTGGGCATTCGCCATATTCCGTCCCAATTAGCAAAGGCCGCATCGTCCGCCCTGTCCAACGTCATCTTGTTGTCGACCTCACCATAAGTGCTCTGATTATTGTATTTGGTAAGCACTTTGCCTGTGCCGTTGCTCCAACTATATGTTAACCAGTGATAATCACTCTTAGGCCCAACCTCGCCCCAGGCAAAATAGTCACCATACTCCTCAGGACTGTCGGCTCCGACATTGCAGGTCGCCCATTTGAGTCCGCTAGGCAATTCCAGGTCCACCCACTCGTATTCACCCTCCTGCTCCGTTACCGTCACAGTGCAAGTGCCGGTCTTGCCGCCGTCCCTGGTCGTTACGGTAATTACCGCGATGCCGGCTCTGACGGCCGTAATATGGCCCGAAGCGTCTACTGCTACCGCAGAAGTATTATCCGAGCTCCAGACCACGCTCTTGTCGGTCGCGTTTTCGGGTTCAACAACCGCCGACAGGGATGCCGTTTTACCTTCATAAACGGTTATCTCGTCCGGATCGATCCTGACCGACGTAACGGCGACATTGCTCACCGTGACCGTGCAACTGCCGCTGACGCCGCTGCCGTCATTGGCAGTAACCGTTATCTTGGCTATTCCCGCTCTGTGACCGCTCACGACGCCCGTGCTGCTTACGGTGGCCACCTCTGTATCATCACTTGTCCATACCACGCTCTTGTCCGCCGCATTATCCGGCAGAACAGCAGCCACAAGGGTAACCTTTCCACCCACATCCACGCCGGCGTCGCTCACCGTGATGCTGCTGACCATAATCTGCGTTACGGTAACGGTACAGTTGGCACTCTTGCCGCCTGCAGTAGCTGTTATCGTCGCGGTTCCCATCCCCACTGCAGTGACCCTGCCGGAGGCATCTACGCTGGCGACAGAAGCTGCGCTTGAGGTCCAACTGACGCTTTTGTCGGTAGCATTGGCCGGCAAAAGCGTTGCTGTAAGTTTTTCAGAGGCCCCGGTCTCCAGGACAATGCCTGTCTTGTTGATTGTAATGCTTGACACGGGCACCTGTGCCGGCTTGACGGTGACTCGGCAGCTGGCCGTAAAGAGGCCGTCGGCGGTGGTCACGGAGATTACCGCCGTACCGGCCGCCTTCGCCGAAACCCTGCCGGAGGCGTCTGCCACTGCCACGGACGAATTGCTGGAAGACCAGGTCACTGCCTTGTCGGTCGCGTCTTCCGGCGCTATGGCGACAATCAGTGTTTCAGATTCTCCCTCCTCCAAAACGATTTCGTTTTTATTGAGGCTAATCCCTGTCACGGGAACGATTACGGTAATCTGACAGGTAGCAATGCAATTGCCGGCCTTTGCCGTGATGGTGGCGTGCCCCGCCGACACGGCCATTATTTCTCCATTCTGGTTGAAGCAGGCGACGTGGGGTGCGTCGGACGACCAGTTGACTGTCTTTACCGAAGAGTTCTCCGGATAGACTGTAGCCGTGATTGTCACTGTCCCGCCCTTTGCCACCGTGGCCTCGGACCGGCTCAGCGTAATGTCCGTAACCGGCACAAACGGTATATACGAAGTGACTTCGCAGGCGGCGATGTGACCGCCGTCGGCCGTTGTCACGGTGATGGTGGCGGTGCCGGCCGTCTTGGCGGTAATCTTTCCGTTCTGGTCCACATCGGCGATGTCGGGATTGGTGGATGCCCACGCATATGACTGGTCCGTTGCGGTCTGGGGCAGCACCGACGCGGTCAGCGTCTCGCTCTCCCCCACCATCAGGTTAAGCGAGCTGCGGCTTATCTCTATCGATTCTACACGGACTATCTTTTTGCTCACCGACACAGCGCAGGCAGCGTACCTGTCGCCATTTGTGGCCACTATCGCGCACACGCCCTCCTGCCCGGCTATTACCTTGCCGTGGGCATCAACAGTCGCAACGCTCTCGTCGCTGCTACTCCAAGTGACTCGCCTCT
>JAFRRR010000078.1 GCA_017428035.1 Bacteroidales bacterium
CACAAAAAAACCGCCAATACGGCGGTTTTAATACGACAATGGCTTCAAGCGCTCCACTATCGGGGCAATCGTCTGGTCCAAGCCGAGTTCGCCACGCTGACCATTGTACACACCATCCGCACACTCGCCAAACTGGAGCGGACGGATATGGGTCATAGGGCCTTCTGAGAAGGGGCATAGTCGCGCCACAAGCCGATATCGAACGTAGGCGCGGATGGTGATCTTCCTGGATGCCGTTCTGGGGAATATCGTACCGCGCCACTTTGGCGGAATAACTCTTAAGACAAAATAAAAAGAGTGACCAATAAATACTTATTAGTCACCCTTTTTGTGTGTTTGGAGCGCAATCGTTATGCTTCGGCGCGGCCGTGGCAGTTTTTGTATTTCTTGCCGCTGCCGCAAGGGCACGGGTCGTTGCGGCCCACCTTCTTCTCTACGTGGATGGGGGCGTTGCTCTTCTTCTCGCTGCTATTGGTCACCAGATCGGGACGGCTGGTCTGCATCCGGCTCATATCGGTGCGGCGCTCGTGAGCCTCGGTGGCCACATCCTCGGGGGCCTGCTCTACCTTAAGGTGCAGCGACATACGCAGCAGGGTAGAAAGCACATCCTTGTAAATACCCTCCAGAGCAGTGGAGAAGAGAGAATAACTCTCAAGCTTATACATCAGTTTGGGATCCTTCTGCTCGTAGCTGGCATTCTGGACAGACTGCTTCAGGTCGTCCATATCGCGCAGGTGATTTTTCCAATACTCGTCAATCACGCGCAGGGTCACAGTCTTGTAGATGCTGCGGACAAGCTCCTTGCCCTTGGTCTCATACGCCTTGCGAAGATCCACCAGCACGTTGAAAGCCTTGCGGCCGTCGGTGATGGGCAGGGCGATGTTCTGATAGAACATACGCTTCTTCTCGTACACATAATTGATAATGGGTAAAGCCTGCGCAATCAAAGTCTCGTTGTGGCGAAGCTGGGTAGCCTCCAGATCTTCGCGCAAGCGGTCTGCAAGCTCACTCTTGCGGGCGTGATCGTAGAACTGCTCGTCAAAAGTAGCGTCCACGCCAAGCTGCTCCAGAAGCATCTCCTTGAAGCCGTCGTAGTCCAGATCCTTGAACTTATCCACCAGAATGTCGCAGTAGTCGGTGGCCATATTCAGCACGTCTACATCTATGCGCTCTCCGGTGAGGGCGTTGCGGCGCTTGGTATAAACCACCTCGCGCTGCGAGTTCATAACATCGTCATATTCCACAAGGTTCTTTCGGATACCGAAGTTATTCTCCTCTACCTTGCGCTGGGCGCGCTCTATACTGCCGGAAAGCATCTTGCTCTGCAGGGCCTCGCCCTCTTTCATACCCATATTGTCCACCACCTTGGCGATGCGCTCGCCGCCGAAAAGACGCATAAGGTTATCTTCGAGGGAGATGAAGAAGATGGAACTACCGGGGTCTCCCTGACGACCGGCACGGCCTCGCAGCTGACGGTCCACACGGCGGCTGTCGTGCCGCTCGGTGCCTATGATGGCCAGACCGCCGGCGGCCTTGACCTCGTCGGTGAGCTTGATATCGGTACCACGGCCCGCCATATTGGTGGCGATGGTCACGGTGCCCCTTTCACCGGCGTGTGCCACAACCTCCGCCTCGCGGGCGTGCTGCTTGGCATTCAACACCTGATGCTTGATGCCGCGCATCTTGAGCATTCGGGAGAGCAACTCAGAAATCTCTACGCTGGTGGTGCCGACCAGTACCGGGCGGCCCTGAGCGATGAGATCCTCTACCATTGCAATCACGGCGTTGTATTTATCTTTCTTGGTCTTGTAGATCAGGTCTTCCTGGTCGTTGCGGATCACAGGGCGGTTGGTGGGGATTACCACCACATCCAGCTTGTAGATCTCCCAGAACTCACCAGCCTCCGTCTCTGCGGTACCGGTCATACCGGAGAGCTTGTGGTACATACGGAAATAGTTCTGCAGGGTGATGGTGGCAAAGGTCTGCGTCTCGGCCTCTACCTTGACGTTTTCCTTGGCCTCCACGGCCTGGTGCAGACCGTCGCTCCAGCGGCGGCCCTCCATAATACGGCCGGTCTGCTCGTCCACGATCTTGACCTTGCCGTCTATTATCACATAGTCCACATCCTTCTCGAACATTGCGTAGGCCTTGAGCAACTGGCTCACGATGTGCATACGCTCTGCCTTGAGGGAGTAGTTGGCGTAAAGCTCGTCCTTTTTGGTCTTCTTCTCTTCTGCAGAGAGGTCGGCCTGCTGGTCAATGGCGGCCACTGCGTCGCCCAGGCGGGGCATCAGGAAGAACTCGGGATCGCCCACGGCCTCTGCCAGCACGTCGTTACCCTTGTCGGTGAGCTCTACAGAGCGCATCTGCTCGTCTATCACAAAGTAGAGGTCGTTGGTGATGATGCGCTGCTCCAGGTCTTTCTCGGTGAAGGAGTCGCGGATAATCTTGCTCTGGACATCCTGCAGGATGACCTTGATGCCCGGCTCGCTGAGGTATTTGATAAGCGGGCCGTACTTGGGCAGACCCTTGAACGCTTTGAGCAGCTTGATCTCGCCCTCGTCTTTGATGCGACCCTCGGCAATGAGTTTCTTGGCCTCGTTCAGGAACTGGTTCACTATCTGGCGCTGTGCAGAGTAAAGCTTCTCTACATAGGGCTTGTATTCGGTGAAAGTCTGGTCGGAGGTAGAGCGCTGTACCTGGCCCGAGATGATGAGCGGGGTACGGGCGTCGTCTATCAGCACGGAGTCGACCTCATCCACAATGGCGAAGTGATGCTTTTTCTGCACCAGGTCATTGGGGTTGATGGCCATATTGTCGCGCAGGTAGTCGAAACCGAACTCGTTGTTGGTACCGAAGGTGATGTCGGCCTGGTAGGCCTTCTGGCGACCCTCGCTGCCCGGTTCGTGCTTGTCTATGCAGTCTACCTTGAGGCCGTGGAACTGATACAGCGGACCCATCCACTCGCAGTCACGCTTGGCCAGATAGTCATTCACTGTGACCACGTGCACGCCTTTGCCGCCAAGGGCGTTGAGGAATACCGGCAGGGTGGCCACCAGGGTCTTACCCTCACCCGTGGCCATCTCGGCGATTTTGCCCTGATGCAGCACGATACCGCCAATGAGCTGTACATCGTAGTGGACCATATCCCAGGTGGTGGGGTTGCCGCCCGCCATCCAGGTGTTTTTCCACACGGCGTAGTCGCCCTCGATGTTCACAAAGTCGTGGTTGGTGCTCAGCTCGCGGTCGGCGTCGGTGGCCTTCACGCGGATGGTCGCATTCTCTTTGAAGCGGCGGGCGGTGGACTTCATTATCGCAAATGCCTTGGGTAGGGCATCGTCCAGAGCCTTTTCCAGCTCTACGTCAATGTCCTTTACCAGCTTGTCCAGCTGAGTGGCCAGCGCTTCCTTCTTGTCCACACTTATCTCTACGTCGGCCAGCTGCTCGCGTATCTGGGCAGCCTCCGATTCCATATTTGCTGTGCGGGAGGCTATCTGGGCCTTGAGGTCCTGGCACGCCTGGCGCAGGTCGTCGTCGCTTAGTTTGTCAAGTGTATCATATTCGGCCAGAATCTTCTTGAGGATGGGATTCAGCTGTTTCAGATCCCTGTCCGCCTTGGAGCCGAAAAGTTTTTTAAGAAAGTTTGCCATTGTGTATTATATATAACCGTAAAGGTGACACATTGTCATAAATGCGCCACCTGTTACGAAAAATGTCATCCCTGACGGGCTGCTTTTACTCGTCTTTAGAAATGGCGCCCATAGGGCAGACATCTGCACAAGCGCCGCACTCTGCACACAGATCGGGATCGATGCTGTAAATGTCACCTGCGGAAATAGCGCCTACTGCACATTCGTCTATGCAAGTACCGCAAGCAGCGCAATCTTCTGAAATTTTGTAAGCCATAGTGTTAGTTTTATAGTTTCTTAAGAATTACAAAGAAAAGCATTTTTCAAAAATATTGCCAAATAATAGTATATTTGCTTTGAAAAAGTTTTGAACAATGAAGATTTCACATATAGCATATCTGGTGGTGGCGGTTTTATTTATGACGGCCGCGCTGCCGGCAGCCGCCCAGGGAGGTGACACCCGCCCGGAAGAGGAGGTGGTCAAGTTCGAAGAGAAGGTCCACGACTTTGGCGACCTGCTGATCAGCGACAAGAGTGTGACCTGCAAATTCAAGTTCACCAACATCAGCAAGAAACCGATAGTGGTGCACAACGTGGTGTCCAGCTGCGGCTGCACCGTGCCCAAATGGACCAAGGAGCCGGTGATGCCGGGCAAGACGGGCACCATAGACGTCACTTTCAAGAATGACCAGGGGGCGTATCCTTTCAGCAAATCCATCACCGCATACATATCTGGCGTGAACCGCCCCGTGGTGTTGCACATCAAGGGTGTGGTTTATGGCAAGAAGCTGTCGCTCAAGGAGATGTACACCCACACCATAGGCGGTGTGCTGGGCACCCGCGAGAGCACTCTGAACCTGGGCAATATGTATCAGGGCAAGGCCAAGAGCGACGCCACATCCATCGCCAATCTGACCAAGAGTCCCGTGAAGGTTGAGGTCAAGAGCGAAGATCCGGCCCTCTCGGTAGCTGTGGTTCCCAATCCGATTCCCGCAAATAGCAAGGCCTCTCTGGCCTATACGGTGAACACCGCAAAAGGGGAGAAGAAGTGGGGCAACACCGAGTTTTTTGCAAGCTTTGTGGTGGACGGCAAGCCGGCGGCAGAAAAGATAAGGGTGATAACCACCATTGCCGACAGTTTTGACGGCTACACCCAGGCGCAGAAAGAGCGCGGCCCTGTGCCCTCTTTCGACAAGGGCTACCTGGACCTGGGCGAGGTGGACAAAGGCCAGGTGTTTGACCACATCATCACCGTAAAGAACACCGGCAAAAGCCAGCTGATTATCTATAAGGTGGATTCCGACGACGGCCGCACCACCGTGCTCACTCCGGCACCCGTGAAGGTTGCGCCGGGCAAATCGGCACAAATCAAAATCAAATACGACACATCTACCCTGACAGGCGAGTTTGTGAGCATAGTGACCCTTACCACAAACTCCCCGCTGCGTCCCCGTCTGGACTTCTTCATTAACGGAGGTATAAAGTAATGGCAGATAAGCAAGGCGACTTTTTTGACGATTATAAAAACGACGATACAGCCCTGAAGGTAAACGATGGCGTGAAGCAGCCGCCGCTGATAAATCCTTACCTGCAGAACAGGCCTCTGCGCCGCCGCACCATAATGTCGGTGGACGAATATATGGCCGGCATAGAGGCGGGTGACACCACCATTCTGAGCCAGGCCATTACTCTGGTAGAGAGTCTCTCTCCCGACCACCGCAAGGTGGCCGACGAGATTATTGCCCGCTGCCAGAAGATTGCCTCCGGACGCAAGACTATGCGCATAGGCATCACCGGCGTCCCCGGGGTGGGCAAGAGCACCTTCATAGAGGCTTTCGGCAGCCACATCACCGGCAAGGGACACAAGCTGGCGGTGCTGGCCATAGACCCCAGCAGCGAGCGCACCAAAGGTTCCATATTGGGCGACAAGACCCGTATGGAGACTCTGACCCGCGACCCCAAGGCGTTCATCCGCCCCAGCCCCAGCGCGGGCAGTCTGGGCGGCGTGGCGCGCCGTACCCGCGAGACCATACTCCTGTGCGAGGCGGCGGGCTATGACGTGATTTTCATAGAGACAGTGGGAGTGGGGCAGAGCGAGACGGCAGTGCACTCTATGAGCGACTTTTTCCTGCTGCTGATGCTCTCCGGAGCGGGCGACGAGCTGCAGGGTATCAAGCGCGGCATTATGGAGATGTCGGACCTGATAGCCATAACCAAGGCGGACGGCAACAATGTAGAGAAGGCCAAGGTGGCCCGCGGGCTGTATGCCAGCGCGCTGCACCTGTTCCCGCCCACAGAGTCGGGCTGGGTGCCCACCGCCGTGACGTCGTCTGCAGTGACCAAAGAGGGCCTGGACGACATTATGGCCAAGATAGAGGAATATTTCAGCCTGGTTCAGGGCAACGGCTTTTATGTGCGCCGCCGTCGCGAACAGGCCCGCTACTGGATGTACGAGAGCATCAACGATGCCCTTAAGAATATGTTCTACGAGAGCGAGGTGGTAGAGAAACTGCTGCCCGACTACGAGGGTGCGGTGCTGGACGGCACTATGGATTCCTTTGCCGCAGCAGAAGAGTTGATAGACAAATACAACAATCGTTAAATGGAGATCTTTCTGGACGCACTGCTGGGGGCGATTCTGATTACCGGCCTGGTCATCATAATGATGATGTTACTGGAATACATCAACGTCACCTCGGGCGGCCGTATGGCCACTTCGCTGGGGCGGTCGCGCTTTGGCCAGGTGGTGCTGGGCGGCCTTCTGGGCGTGCTCCCCGGCTGCATCGGTGGCTTTGCCTGCGTCTCCCTTTATGGCCACGGGATGCTCTCTTTCGGCGCCCTTGTGGCTATGATGATAGCCTCCAGCGGCGACGAGGCGTTTGTGATGCTGGCTATGTTTCCCGGCAAGGCGCTGCTGATATTTGCGGCGCTGCTGGCGGTGGGCATCGTGGCCGGCCTGCTGGTGGACGCTTTCTCAAAAGGGAAAAAGGCCGCCGGGAAGGAGTGCGACCATCATTTTGACATCCACGGCGGCCATCACGGCATAGATGCCTCCTGGAAGAATCTGGGAAAGCCTTCGTGGCAGCGCATTGTGCTGCTGGCGGGTACTGCGGCCTTTATTGTGGCGCTGGCGCTGGGGCTTCTGGAACACGACCACGAGCATTCGGCCGGCGGACTGCACATCTTTGATGAGTACTGGGTGAATCTGGTGTTTGCCGTATGCTCCCTTTTCGTGCTGTGGTTCACCGCAGTGGCGGGCGAGCATTTTGTGCAGGACCACCTGTGGAACCACGTCATAAAGAAGCATTTCTTAAGCATCTTCCTGTGGAGTTTCGGGGCGCTGCTGGTGATAGGGCTGGCTATGCACTGGTTTGACCTGGAGTCGCTGGTAAAGGGCAATATCCCGTTTATGATACTGCTGGCGGTGCTCATAGGCCTGATTCCCGAGTCGGGTCCGCACCTGATTTTCGTGACGCTGTTCGCCTCGGGGGTGATTCCGCTATCGGTGATGATGGCCAGCTGCATAAGCCAGGACGGACACGCCAGCCTGCCGCTGCTTGCCCAGAGCAAGGCGGGGTTCTTGAAAGCCAAGCTGATAAATGCGCTGGTGGCGGCCCTTGTGGGCTACGCCCTCTTTTTTGCGGGAATCTAGATCCGCTCTTTAATGTTATAATTGTTGCGCCCTGCGGAGTTGCGTGAAATGAGCTCTGCAAGGAATCCTGTCAGGAACAGCATCACGCCTATCAGCAGGCACACGATGGCCACATAGAACAGCGGCTGGTCGGCGACCTGGCGGAAGCTGAGGCCGTGGCTCTGGCGGACAAGCTTCTCTACTATGAGCCATACAGAGCAGATGAAGCCGGCAATGAACATCAGGGTGCCGATTACGCCGAAAAGGTGCATTGGCTTGCGGCCGAACTTCTGCAGGAACCAGATGGTCATCAGGTCCAGGAAGCCGTTCATAAAGCGCTCCATCCCGAACTTGCTCACGCCGTATTTGCGGGCCTGGTGCTTCACCACCTTCTCTCCGATTTTTTCGTAGCCGGCATTCTTTGCCAGGTAGGGGATAAAGCGGTGCATCTCGCCATATACCTCGATGTCCTTGACCACCTCTTTGCGGTAGGCCTTCAGGCCGCAGTTCATATCGTGCAGCTTGATGCCGGTGACCTTGCGGGCGGCCCAGTTGTATATCTTGGAGGGGATATTCTTTGTGAGGGCGTTGTCGTAGCGTTTCTTTTTCCAGCCGGAGACCAGGTCGTAGCCCTCTTCGCGTATCATACGCATCATCTCCGGAATTTCTGCCGGGTCGTCTTGCAGGTCGGCATCCATAGTGACCACGATGTCGCCTTCGGCAGCCTCGAAGCCGCAGTAGAGCGCCGCCGACTTGCCGTAGTTGCGGCGGAAACGGATGCCGCGCACGTTGCCGTAGGTCTGCTTCAGCGCGCAGATCTTTCCCCAAGAGCCGTCGGTGCTGCCGTCGTCCACCATAATCACCTCGTATGTCAGCTGCTTTTCAGACAGCTCGGTGTGGATGCGTTCCAGCAGTTCGTCCAGCGACTCCGCTTCGTTGTAGAGAGATATTACTATAGAGAGATCCATCGGCTATGCGAGTTCGTCCTCTTCTTTTTTGACTTCTTCAGCAAAGGGGTCCTTGCTCTTGCCGGAAGAGTTGGCAATGGCAGCCACTATAAGGCCGAACAGGAAGTCCTTGATAAAGGAAGATATGAAGGCGATGCGGGGGTAGTGGTCCATCATCCTCTCCATCACGCTCTGGCTCTCTGCAGGCATCATGCTCATAGACTGGGACATAGCCTCATTTACCTTCTCTGCCATACTGGGGAACAGCCAGGCAAAGCAGGCGGCGTCGTAGAATGCGCAGATAAGTGAAGAGAGCAGCACGGTGCACAGGGCAAAACTCATAGCGCTCTGGCCGGTGGTGGCGGTGAACTGCTTCATAAAGGCGACAAGCAACCATACACTGGCCACGGTGCGGACAATGAATAGCAGGATGCTCAGCACCTGGGAGTCGGGGAAGAGGTAGGAGATTGTATTGCAGGCAATGGTGACAAGTGCCAGAAGCAGGGCTTTTGTGGCAGCCTGGCTCCATTTGTAGCCGTTTCCGAATTCGCTCATAATGATTCCTATTATTAATATTTACGCAAATGTAATAAATTGTTTTAACTTTGCACGGATATACGCATCCAAAGATTAACCAGTTTAAATTACTTATATAATGATTAAAATCACTTTTCCCGACGGAGCTGTGAAAGAGTACGAAAAAGGCATTACCGCCTATGAGATAGCTATGGGCATCAGTCCCAGGCTGGCGGCAGATGTCATCGTGGCCTCCGTGAACGGGGAGATTTACGATCTGGACCGCCCCATAGAGGCGGATGCGGAGCTCAAACTTCACAAATGGGAAGACAAAGAGGCCAAGAAGGCTTTCTGGCACTCTTCCAGCCACCTTATGGCAGAGGCCCTGGAGGCGCTCTACCCCGGTATCAAGTTCGGTATCGGCCCCGCCATTGACAACGGCTTCTACTATGACGTGGACCTGGGCGACCGTCAGATTTCTGACGAGGACCTGGCCAAGATAGAGGCCAAGATGATGGAGCTGGCCCGCACCAAAGAGAGCTTTGTCCGCACCGAGGTGGCCAAGGCAGACGCTATGGCCAATTTCAAGGCCAAGGGCGACCAGTACAAGTGCGAGTTGATAGAGGGCCTGGAAGACGGCACCATATCTTTCTATACCAACGGAAACTTCACCGACCTGTGCCGCGGTCCCCATCTGCGCGACACATCTATGATAAAGGCCATAAAGCTGCTCAGCATAGCCGGTGCATACTGGCGCGGCGACGAGCACAACAAGATGCTGACCCGTATCTACGGCATCACCTTCCCCAAGAAGAGTATGCTGGACGAATACCTGGCAATGCTTGAAGAGGCCAAGAAGCGCGACCACCGCAAGCTGGGCCGCGAGATGGAGCTGTTCACATTCTCCAACCGCGTGGGGCAGGGCCTGCCGCTCTGGCTGCCCAAGGGTGCCGACCTTCGCGGCCGCCTGCAGGACTTCCTGCAGAAGGTGCAGAAGAAATACGGCTATCTGCCCGTGATCACTCCGCATATCGGCAGCAAGGAGCTTTATGTGACCAGCGGTCACTGGGCACACTACGGCGCCGACAGTTTCCGCCCCATCACCACTCCGCAGGAGGGTGAGGAGTATCTGCTCAAGCCGATGAACTGCCCCCACCACTGCGAGATTTACCGCAGCAAGCCCCGCTCTTACAAGGACCTGCCGCTCCGCTTTGCAGAGTTCGGCACCGTGTACCGCTACGAGCAGAGCGGTGAGCTGCACGGACTGACCCGCGTGCGCGGTTTCACTCAGGACGACGCCCACCTTTTCTGCCGTCCCGACCAGATAAAAGAGGAGTTCTGCAAGGTCATCGACATCATCCTGTATGTGTTCAAGACCCTTAAGTTCACGGAATTCACCGCACAGGTGTCGCTCCGCGACCCCAACGACAAAACCAAGTATATCGGCAGCGACGAGAACTGGGCCAAGGCAGAGCAGGCCATCATAGATGCGGCAGCAGAGAAGAATCTGCCCACAGTGGTAGAGCTGGGCGAGGCTGCATTCTACGGCCCCAAGCTGGACTTTATGGTAAAGGATGCGCTTGGCCGCAGCTGGCAGCTGGGTACCATCCAGGTAGACTACAACCTCCCGGAGCGTTTCGAACTGGAATATGTAGACAGCAACAATGGCAAATCCCGCCCCGTGATGATACACCGCGCGCCGTTCGGCAGCCTGGAGCGTTTCGTGGCCGTGCTGCTGGAACACACCGGCGGCAAGTTCCCGCTCTGGCTGGCACCCGACCAGGTGGCCATCCTGCCCATCAGCGAGAAATACAACGATTTTGCAAAAAAAGTTTGCGAATTACTTGAAAATTACGAAATTCGCGCCCTAATCGACGACCGTAACGAGACCATTGGCAAGAAGATACGCGAGAATGAGCTCAAACACATACCGTTCATTATCGTGGTGGGAGAGAAAGAAGAGGCCAGCGGAACAGTGGCTGTGCGCAAGCAGGGAGGCGAGAATCTCGGTACTATGACACTCGAGGACTTTGCAACTTACATAAGCAACGCAGTAAAAGAAGAACTTAAATAGGAGGACACAACTATAGCAAACTCTAATTACAGACCGCCCAAGCCGAAACCGGCTCCGCGGAAACCCCAGCAGGGCCGTCAGACCAAAGACGAAGACGACCATAGGGTAAATGAGCAAATTACTGCGCCGCAAGTGAGGTTAGTTGGGGACAATGTCCCTGAGCAGGGTGTTTACCCCCTCTCCAAGGCCCTTCAGATGGCAGCCGACCTGGAGCTTGACCTGGTGGAGATAGCAGCAACCGCCAATCCGCCTGTCTGCAAGATAATTGACTACCAGAAGTTCAAATATCAGCAGCGCAAAAAGCTCAAAGAGCAAAAGGCGAATGCCTCCAAGGTGGTCATCAAGGAGATCCGTTTCAGCCCTCAGACAGACGAGCACGACTACAACTTCAAGCTCAAGCACGCGCAGAGTTTCCTGCAGGACGGCTTCAAGGTCAAGGCCTACGTCTTTTTCCGCGGTCGCTCGATTCTCTTCTCCGAACAGGGAGAGAAGCTGTTGCTCAGGTTTGCTGTAGAGTTGGAAGAGTGGGGCAAGGCAGAGCAGATGCCCAAGCTGGAAGGCAAGCGTATGATTATGATGATTGCCCCCAATAAAAAGAAATAGTTTATTGAACACTAAATATTAGAAGAAATGCCTAAAATGAAAACCAATTCCGGTTCAAAGAAGCGCTTCACGCTCACCGGATCGGGAAAAATCAAGAGAAGACACGCTTATCACAGCCACATTCTCACCAAGAAGACCAAAAAGCAGAAACGCAACCTTGACCACGTAGCAATCGTAGACCGCGTGGATGTCAAGAGAATCAAAGAACTGTTGGTCCGTTAACATTTATTAACCGAAAGTTCAGCAATGAAAGATCCCGCTCTGACGGGGCGCTGACTGTCAAAAACAATTAAACTATGCCTAGATCGGTAAATTCGGTAGCTTCAAGAGCTCGCCGTAAAAAAGTCCTGAAACAGACCCGCGGTAATTTCCTCAGCAGGAAAAACGTCTGGACGGTTGCCAAGAACACCTATGAAAAAGGTTTGACTTATGCATACCGCGACCGCAAAAACAAAAAACGCACTTTCCGTGCCCTTTGGATTACTCGTATCAACGCCGCTGCCCGCCAGCACGGTATGACTTACTCTCAGTTTATGGGTGCTATCCACGCTCAGAACGTAGGTCTGAACCGCAAGGTCCTCGCTGACCTGGCTATGAACAATCCTCAGGCATTCGAAGCGATTATCAACTCTGTAAAGTAAGTTGTCGCTTAAGAACCTCACTAGCAACAAGTGGGTCAAGTTCGCCTTCTGGGGTATACTGTATTGCCTTTGGGTAATATGGTTGCAAAATCCCTGGTGGTTTCTTGGCCTTATTGTTGTTTTTGATATGTGCGTAACAAAGAAGGTCAACTGGACCTTCTGGAAACCGCGCTACAAAGAGGGGCAGAAGCCCAATGTGCTGCTGGACTGGCTGGATGCGATAATCTTTGCCGTGATAGTGGTCACATTCATCAACATCTTCTTTTTCCAGTCCTTCAAGATACCTTCGTCTTCTATGGAGAATACCCTTATGACGGGGGACTATCTTTTTGTGGACAAGATGCGCTACGGCCCCAGAATCCCCGAGACACCGCTCACCGTGCCCTTCACGCACAACACCTGGCTGGGTGGCAAGAAGAGCTACAGTGAGGCGGTCAAGTGGGATTACCGCCGCCTGAAGCCGCTGGGACGCGGCATCCGCCGCGGAGACTGCGTGGTGTTCAACTTCCCCCACGGTGACACCGTGCTTGCACGTGTTCCCGCAGAAGATTACTACGCACACGTCCGCATCAACGGCCGCGAATATTCGCAGCGTGCGTTCGGCCCCGTGATTGCCCGTCCGGCAGACAAGACCGACCACTATGTGAAGCGCCTGGTGGGTATGCCCGGCGACAGCCTCAAGGTAGAGGGCGGCCTGGTGTATATAAACGGCGAGCAGCAGGAGGTGTACGAAGGTATCCAGCTCACCTACAGGGTTGAGACCGACGGTACTCCCATTAGCCGCACCGCTCTGGAGAAGCTGGGCGTTGACCCGGGCCAGATCCACTACGACGCGCAGCTGCCCGGCTATTACGCCCTCCCGCTCACCGCAGCTTCCTACAGCGAGGTGGCAAAGATGCAGAACGTAAAAAGCGCAACGGTCAACCTGGAGAATTATCCCGGAGACTATCTGGACTCCTACAAGATGATTTTCCCGTTTGACGACCGCGGTTTCACCCGCGACAACTACGGCCCGATATGGATTCCCGCCAAAGGCGCCACCGTGCAGCTGACCCCGGAGAACATCGCGTTCTACCGCAGGATCATTGCCGTGTACGAGCACAACAATTTCGAAGAGAAGGGCGGCAAGTTCTATATCGACGGAGAGGAAATCACTGAGTATACCTTCAAGCAGGATTACTTCTTCATGATGGGCGACAACCGGCATAACTCGCTGGATTCCCGCTACTGGGGCTTTGTTCCCGAAGATCATATCGTGGGCACTCCCGCCATTATATGGCTCTCCAGGGATGCCAGGGGCAAGATTCGGTGGCGCAGAATAGGCAAGTTTGTGCTGAATTCATAAAAAATTTGGTTTTTTAATTAAAAATCAAGATATTTGCACCCCCTAAAAAGCAGAAAAAATAAAAAATAGTATATTATGTCACGAGTTTGTCAGGTTACTGGAAAGAAGAGGATGATTGGAAACAATGTTTCCCACTCCCGCAGACGCACTAAACGCGAGTTTGCTCCCAACCTCAAAACCAAGAAGTTCTGGTCTGAGGAAGAGGGTAGGTTCGTAACACTCAAGGTCTCTTGCAATGGCATGAAGACCATCTACAAGAACGGTCTTGCCGAGACTCTTAAGAGGGCTGAGGCCAAAGGTTTGATTAAAATCGCTTAAATTGAGAAGTTATGGCAGGAAAGAAAGGCAATAGGGTACAGGTTATCCTTGAGTGCACCGAGCAGAAGAACAGCGGTGTTCCCGGTATGTCCCGTTACATCACCACCAAGAACAAAAAGAACACTCCCGACAAGCTGGAGCGTATGAAATACAATCCGTATCTTCGCAAGATGACTCTTCACAAAGAGATTAAATAGTAACTAATTAATATCACAATACAATGGCAAAGAAAGCGGTCGCAACATTCTCCGGTGACAGGTCACAGCAGAAGACTGTTGTTAAGTGCATCCGTATGGATAAGAACGGTCGTACCGGTTCCTACATCTTCAAAGAGGAACTCGTACCCACCGATAAGGTTAAGGAATTTTTTGCTAAGACTCAGAACTAATTTGAGCCTGGCATTGGTAATACAAGACAAGACGGAGCCACGGCTTCGTCTTTTTTGATTTATGGCAACATTTCTCTGGGACGATATAGTATTCGGGCCCATCCACAGCCGGCGCGTGGGCCGTTCGCTGGGCATCAATCTGCTGCCCCGCGATGCCAAGTTGTGCACCTTTGACTGTGTGTACTGCGAGTGCGGGGGGCTCAAGAGGGGTGCCGAGAAGCATCCGCTGCCCACTCTGACGCAGGTGCGCGAGGCCATAGAAGGCAAGTTTGCAGCGCTGGCGGCCGCCGGCCAGGGAGTAGATTCCATCTCCTTCACCGGCAACGGCGAACCTACCCTGCATCCCGATTTCCCCGCCATCATAGACATCACTCTCAAGGCCCGCGACCGGTATTTCCCGGAGGCGGTGGTGAGCGTGTTTTCCAACGCCACCCGTCTGGACCGTCCCGATGTGGTGGAGGCCCTGAAAAAGGTGGACAATCCCATCCTTAAGATAGACTGCGCTCTGGACGATATGGCGGCGGTGATGAACCGTCCCCGCGGCGGCTACACCGTGGCCGGTGCCATAGAGGGTATGAAGGCCTTCGGCGGCAACTTTGTGATGCAGACTATGCTGGTCCGCGGCCCTGTGGTGGACAACACTACCCCCGAGGCGCTGGCGGCCTGGTATGATGCGGTGCGGCTTCTAAGGCCCCGCGAGGTGATGCTCTACAGCGTGAGCCGCGACACTCCGGTGGCTGGTATAGAGAAGGTATCTTTCGAAGATCTTTCTGCCGCCGCGGCGCCGCTGGTGGCCGTTGGATTTAATATTCAAGTAAACGCTTAAAGCACCATAATTTTAGTATTTTTGCGGTATGGGAATTTTTTTCTGGAAAAATAAGAAAGACGCCAAGGCGCAGGAAGAGGAAAAGGCGGCTCTGGAGGCTGGTCTTGGCAAGACCAAGCAGAGCCTGCTGACCAGGCTGCAGTATGCGGTGATGGGCAAGAGCGTGGTGGACGACGAGGCGCTGGACAATATAGAAGAGGCGCTGATTGCATCTGACGTTGGCGTAGATACCACTGTCAAAATCATAGAGCGGCTGGAAAACCGCGTCAAGAAGGACAAATACCTCAATACAGAGGACCTGAACCGCATCCTGTGCGAAGAGATAGAAGATCTGATTGCAGGCGATGCGGTGGAGCAGGAGCCCTTCGACTTCTCCAAGAAGCCGTATGTGATTATGGTGGTCGGAGTCAACGGCGTGGGCAAGACCACCACTATCGGCAAACTGGCAGCGCAGCTGGCTTCCGAGGGCAAAAAGGTGGTGCTGGGCGCCGCCGACACCTTCCGCGCCGCCGCCGTGGAGCAGCTGGTGATATGGGCAGAGCGTGCGGGTGTGGACATCATAAAGCAGGAGATGGGCAGCGACCCCGCCAGCGTGGCTTATGACAGTGTCAAGAGCGCCGTGGCAAAGGGTGCCGACGTGGTTATTGTGGACACCGCCGGCCGCCTGCACACCAAAATCAACCTGATGAACGAGCTCACCAAAATCCGCAACGTGATGCGCAAGGTTGTGCCCGATGCGCCCCACGAGGTGCTTCTGGTGATTGACGGCTCCACCGGCCAGAACGGCTTTATGCAGGCCAAAGAGTTCACCCGCGCCACCGACGTCACGGCTCTGGCGGTGACCAAGCTGGACGGCAGCGCCAAGGGCGGCGTGGTGATAGGCATCAGCGACCAGTTCAAGATCCCCGTCAAGTTTATTGGCGTGGGCGAGAAAATAGAGGACCTTCGCCTCTTCAACAAGAAGGAATATGTGGAATCATTGTTTAAATAGAATACTAATATGACAGTTTCGTATAATTGGCTTAAAGATTATCTGAAGTTTGACCTGAGCCCCGAAAAAGTGGCGGAGGTGCTGACCTTCACCGGCCTGGAAGTTGAGCACGTAGAGACAGTAGAGCAGATCCCCGGCGGTCTGGCAGGCGTGTTTGTGGGCAAGGTTCTGGAGTGCGGGATGCATCCCGACAGCGACCACCTGCACATCACCAAGGTCGATATCGGCCAGGGCGAGCCGCTGCAGGTTGTGTGCGGCGCCCCCAACGTGGCGGCAGGGCAGAAGGTTATGCTGGCCACCGTGGGCACCAAGTTGGTGGACATCCACGGCGAGGAGCTCAAGCTCAAGAAGAGCAAGATCCGCGGAGTGGAAAGCTTTGGTATGATCTGCGCACAGGACGAGCTGGGCATAGGAGAGGATCACGCCGGCATTATGGTGCTGGACGACAGCGCCGTGCCCGGCACTCCCGCCAAGGACTATCTGAATCTCGCCTGCGACACTGTCTATGAGATAGGCCTGACTCCCAACCGTATAGACGGCGCCAGCCACATTGGTGTGGCTCGCGACCTCTATGCCTGGTGCCGCCTCAATGACGTGCCGGTAGAGTGGACTCTGCCCCAGCCCGACATCAAACTCGAAGGCGAGGGAGAGGCTGTTCCGGTGGAAGTTCTCTCTCCGGAGGATGCTCCCCGCTATATCGGCATCACCTTCAAGGATGTAAAGGTGGGCCCGTCTCCCGAATGGTTGCGCGACCGCCTGAATTCGGTGGGCCAGCGCCCCATCAACAATATTGTGGATATCACCAACTTCATACTTAACGAATACTGCCAGCCGCTGCACTGCTTTGACCTGAATCAGATTGAAGGCCGCAAGGTGGTTGTCCGCCGCGCTGCAGAAGGGGAGAAGATGGTGACTCTGGACGGCGTGGAGCGCACCCTTAGCGACCGCGACCTGGTGATTGCCAATACCCGCGAGCCTATGTGCATCGCCGGCGTGTTTGGCGGTGAGAAATCGGGCGTGACCGAGGCCACCACCGACGTCTTCCTGGAGATTGCCTATTTCAATCCCGTGACCATCCGCAAGACCAGCAAGCGTCTGGGCCTCAAGACCGATGCATCTTTCCGCTACGAGCGCGGCATTGACCCTATGAACACTATGAATGTGGCCCGCCGTGCTGCACAGCTCATCTGCGAGCTCTCCGGAGCCAAGATTGTGGGCAAGGCGCAGGAGTTCAGCGCCCGCGAGTTCAAGCGTGCCGAGGTGGACCTGAATGTGAACCGTATGTTCGCCCTGATGGGCAAAAACATAGGCGTATGGGCCGTGAAGGACATTCTGGGTTATCTGGGATATGATATCCTGAGCGAGAATGCAGAGGGCTTCCGCGTGGCCGTTCCCGCCTGCTATGTGGACGTGACCCGCGAGTGCGACGTTGTGGAAGAGGTGCTCCGCATCTACGGCTACAACAATATAGAGCTGCCCGGCGGAATGAAGGCCAGCATCCAGCCCACGCCCCATCCCGATCCCGAGGTGGTTCGCAAAGAGGTCAGCGACCTGCTCACCAACCGCGGCTTCTACGAGATTATGAACAACTCGCTCACCAAGAGCGCATATTACGAGAAGCTCAAGACCTTCCCGGCAGAGAATTGCGTGCGGCTTCTGAACCCGCTCAGCTCCGATCTGGACTGTATGCGCCAGAGCCTGATTCCCGCCGCGCTGGAGACCGTTTCTTACAACGTCAAGCATCAGAACAACACTCTCCGTCTCTATGAGATAGGAAACGTATATAGCTACACGGCAAATGCAGAGGATCCCCTCACCGCAGCCAACCTCAAGAACTACCACGAAGAGCTCAAGCTCTCTATGGTGGTGAGCGCTCCCGCCGCAAAGGCGTGGAGAGTGGCTTCCGGTGCCGGCTCTTTCTTTGAGCTCAAGGGCTATGTGGAGCTGCTGGCAAAGCGCTTCGGTATGAGCCTTTACGATATGGAGTGCACCGCCGCTCCGGCCGACATTTTCAGCGAGGGCCTCACTTATTCACTGCAGGGCAAGCCGTTTGTGACTATGGGCACCGTGGCTCCTGCACTTCTCAAGATGTTCGACATTAAGCAGCCGGTATTCGTGGCCGAGTTCACCTGGAATACCCTTATGACCATCGTGAACCGCGACAAGGTCAAATATCGCGAGCTGCCCAAGTTCCCCGAGGTAAGGCGCGATCTGGCGCTGCTGCTGGACGAGAAGGTTTCGTTTGCCGATATCCGCAAGGCGGCCTTCCAGGCAGAGAAGGGTATGCTCAAGAGCGTGTCGCTGTTTGACGTTTACCGCGGAGCAAAGATTGCTGCCGACAAGAAGCAGTACGCCCTTAGCTTTGTGCTTCAGAATCTGGAGCAGACCCTTACCGACGAGGCTGTAGAGCGCATTATGGACAAACTGCTCAAGACTTTCGAGAGCAAGTTTGGCGCTACTTTGAGGTAATCTTTCTTACCAGCAGCGCAATAAACAGCAAAAGGAACAGAAAACTGCATAAACGGCCTGTTACATCGCCATAGGTGGTGTAACAGGTTTTTTTATCGTTGAGGTTCACCGTGCCGCGCATTGCCACGGGCTCCCACCAACCGGTGCGCTGAATCACATCGCCTCTCTGGTTTATGAAGCCGCTGATGCCGGTGTTGGCCACGTGTACCACGTCGCGGCGGGTCTCTATGGCCCGCAGCTTGGCAAAGCGGAAGTGCTGCCGGTAGCCGGGTGTGTCGCCCCACCAGCCGTCGTTGGTTATCACGGCGGTGAACTGGGCGCCGTATTTGGCGGTGCGGCGGTAATATTCACCGTAGATTGATTCGTAGCATATCATCGCGCCCACCTTTGTGCCGTCTTTGGCCGTCAGGTTGTTTACATCGTCGCTAACCCCATAGCTGCTCATAGAGCCGCCGAAGAGCTCGAATACCTTGCCCAGAAAACCCAGATAGCGCTGGTAGGGGATAATCTCCACCGCCGGCACAAGCTTGGACTTGTGGTAGAAATTCCGGATGCCTGTGGTGTCTATCATCATAGCGGTATTGTAAGCACTGTACCACTGGCTGCCGATAGGGCTGGCGTTGTAGGGCGCAAGGGCCTTGGTGGGGAACAGGCGATAGGTGATGGCCCCCAGCAGGAAATCGGTGTTTGGATATTCTTTAAGCAGCTCCAGGATGCTGTTGTAGGTGACGTTTGTCTCTGGCGTGTCCAGATTGAACTGGAAGGTGTAGGTCTCGGGGGTGATCACAAAGTCGGTGCTGTCGGTGATCTGGCCGCGGACCAGGGCCAGCATTCCGGCGTCCTGCACATCCTGGCTAAGGCCGCCGTGCTTCTCTGTGTAGGAATCGATGTTGGGCTGCACCAGCACCACCTCCCTGGGGTTGTCGGTCTCTTTATAGTTTTTGTATATAACCAGCGATATGGCAATGGGCACCACAATCGTAAGCATCGATATCAATACCAGCGCGAAACGCTGCCGCAGGGCATATTTGTCGCCCGGACGGCCAAAGTGGCGGTAGCTCTCGTACAGGAAGATGTTGCTGAGCCATATCCACAGCGTTCCGCCCAGAAAGCCGGTGTATTCGTACCACTGTGCCAGGCGCGGGCTGGTGGCCAGGCTGTTGCCCAGAATGAGCCACGGCCAGGAAATTTCTATGTCCTGGTAGACCCGCTCCCAGGCAATCCACATTGTGATAAGGAGAAGGTAGCTGAGGCCCCCCTTGAAGTATTTCCGGCTCCATAGGAAAAGCATAAAGATGGCCCACATCTGCAGTGAGTTCAGGCCTATGGCAAACAACGCCCCCGGAACCGATATCCAGTTGATCCAGAAGGTGGTGGCGGTGTTGAAAAGCAGGAAAGCCAGATAGACCCACCAGCCTTTGCGCCGGACCTTGCCTTCGGTGCACAGGTCGGCGAAGCAGAGCAGCGGAATGAATGCAAAAAGTGCCACCCAGCCGCAGTGCGGCACCAGAAACGGGACGGACGCCAGGGCGGCAAACAGCAGTATGCAGAGCCAAATTTTACCTTTCATATTTCAAATGTAGCGAGTTTTCAAAAAATTTTTACAAACTTTGCGCCCTAATTGTAGAAAAGGGGATGTTTTGGTTTTGACAGCAATTGATTTCTACAGGTAAGCACGCCGAGAGTCGTGGCCCCTCTCGCTAATCTCAGACCTCACGCCATAACTGGCAACAACAACTATGCTCTCGCTGCGTAATTAGGCCAAGCCTAATACCTTAATCCGCCCGACAAGGTCGGGCCGACGAGCGTCCCGCCGGATTTTCTGGAAGTTCGGTCCGGAGATCGGGGCGTAGGCAGAACAATTCCTGCTCGCACCTATTGCTTCTGTCGGTGCGAAAAGATTTAGAGGCTAAGCTTGCACTAGCCCGCCGCCCGGCGGGTGCCTGCCGACAATCAAAGGGTGGATAAGCGTGTAGAAAGCTTGCGGGGGCGTTGTTTGGACGGCGGTTCGAGTCCGCCCATCTCCACAAAATAATAGCCGGCATTAGCCGGCTATTATTTTGTGGAGATGCCAGAGGCAAGCCTCTGGCACTCCTATTTTACTAGGGGGCTCTGCCCCCTAAAACCCCCGCGGCGCAAGGCGCCGGCCCCTAAAGGGGCTGGGAAGATAACAATTGCCTGCAGGCAGCAGCGAAGCGCGTGCGGGTTGGTTTAAGAATGGCCAGCGCGGAGCGGCGGGGTGTAGGGGCAGCGCCCCACTATTTGTGTGGGAATAAGCTATCCATTCCGGGGAAGAGGTAGAGGTCTTGCTCTACGGTGGGTTTGCCGTAGACGCGCACCCAGGTGCGGAAGCCTTTGTCGCCGTCGGTGAATTCAAACACGCGGGCTCCGCTGGGGTAGAGGTCGTTATAAACCGTGTCGCATCCGCTGTAGCGGCCGTAGATGAAGAAGAAACCCTGCCACATCAGCACAAAATCATTGTTGTGGTCGTGACCGGTGACCATTGCCTGCACGTCGCCCATCTCGCGCATAGCCACATACTGGCCGGAGTTGAAGATGGGAGATGCGGGCTCTTCGCCCCAATTGCCTACCAGGAAGCGGGCCTTGTCGCCGGCATCGCGCATAGCCTGATTATACTCGGGAACGGGGATGTGCTGGAACACTATGGACGGCACCGGTTTGCCGCCGTTTTTCTCTGTGAAATAGCGGCTCGCCTTCCTATACCACTCAATCTGGTCGCTGTGGACGTAGCCCCAGCTGTTTACACCCGCCATATAATTGCGGTTGCCGCTGTCAAACAGGTAGAACACCCTGTCCACGCCGTTTTTGCCGGAGAGGGTCAGGATGTCGTTAGAGCAGTTGTTCAGCCCCAGGTCGTCGGGGGTGTTTACGTTGCCGGGTATTGAGCGGAATACCTTGAAAATTTCTGTACGGGACAGCTCAAAATCGCTGTCGTGGTTGCCCAGCGCCACTGCAAACGGGATTTTTCTGTCCACCAGGGGCTGCAGTATCTCGCGGGCGGATGCCTCTGCCGGGGATCCGAACACCACATCGCCTGTAAAAATCACAAAGTCGGGCTTTTCGGCATCCAGCATCTCTATCACATTCTTCATCGATCTTTCCGAGCGGGGATCACCGGAAATGTAGTGAGTGTCGGCAAACTGCAGTATCTTGAACTTTCCGTCCTTGCGATACTTGAGTTCTTTTGCGATTCTCACGCCGTCTTTACTTTGCCCGAAAGCCGGAGAAACGGAACCAACAGAACAAGCTGTAAAACAAACGATGAAAGCAGCAGACAATCTGCTGATAAGGTTATGGCTTCGCATAGTAATTAATGCAAGAAAGTATTATTACTACAATAATAATAAAAATTAAGGACAAATGCTATTTTGTTACAAGTGTCATTGACAAACCGCCCTCTGGGGCGACAGGTCACAGAATGGTTCATAGTCTCTCAACTGTCATTCTGTGGAATTGCCAACTTCATCCCTTCCAGCCGGTTACGCTACAAGTCATTTCCTAAAGTCGTTGCGACGGGCTCGTTTGCCAATTGGTTGAAAGTGAAAACGTTGTGGTTCACAGACGTCTCAATCTCCAATTAAAACCGAGACTGAGACGAAGGCGTTTTGCAAAGTGCTGTTAGTTAGTGTCGTACATTCGCGACACGTCGCAACAAATTCAGATTCCGTGATTGGCCGGGGCTAGGAACCTACGCCGTGAGTGAATCACGCCTCTGCGCTCACGGCGAGGCATCTGTCCAGCGTTAGGTGAGCGAATAGCACTTATACACTCACAATGGGGTGTTTCCGGTGTCGCAGTTTGGCGAAACCGGGAGATAGTTGTAACTTTGAAGATATATGAAAGCTATAAAGAGATTATTCTTGTGCGCCGTTATCGGTCTGGCTGGATTTGCAAACGCCGCCGCTCAGGATGTGTTTGGCGACTGCCGCGGACGGTGGATGGAAATTGCAGGGCAGACCATTCCAGAGTTGACCGTGACCGAGGTCAGCCCTGTCTCGGTGGTGGAGGTCGTGGCCGATACTGCGGCGTTCCAGGGTTGGCGTTGCATCCCCAAAGCGGGGCTGGACACCCTCTCCGAGGCCAATTTCAGAAGGATACGGAGCGTGACGCTGGACTTTGGCCGTCACCTCACCGGCCGTCTGAAGTTCCGCCTCAAGACTCTGGGCGACGTGATGGATGCCCCGGTTAAGCTGAAATTCGTGTTTGGCGAAACTCCTGCCGAGATGGCCGAGCCGTTTGACCCCTGGCGCGGAAGCCTTTCAAGGGGCTGGATGCAAGACGAGATGCTCACCGTGGATGCGGCCGACTGCGATATCCTTCTGGACCGGAGGATGGCCTTCCGGTATCTGCGCATAGAGCTGTTCGGCGGCAATTTTGACTTTGCCCTGGATGGCGTCCGCTGCCTGGCGACCACCTCTGCCGGGGAACTCAAGACCGCCCTTGACAATAGCTGTCCCAAGATTATCCGCGATATCAACGATGTCAGCCTGGCTACCCTCAGGGAGTGTATGCAGACCGTGTATGAAGACGGCCCCAAGCGCGACCGCCGGCTGTGGATAGGCGACCTATATCTGGAGTCGCTGGCCGGGCGCTATTCATATCAGAATCACCAGCTTACAAAACATTGCCTGTATCTTTTCGCCGCCCTTACCGACAATAACGGCCGGCTGCTGGCAGACCTTTTTGAACATCCCGAGCCGCATCCGCAGTGGGGCACGTACTGCTTTACTTACAGCCTGCTGTATTCTTCAATACTGCTGGAATATCTTAACGATACAGGCGATATCGGCACCGCCCGCGACCTCTGGCCGGTGGTCAAGGTGCAGATGGAAGACGCCGTGCGGCGTGTCAGGGACAATGGCTGGGTGGATGCCAGCCGCGCCTGGCTGTTCTTTGACCACGCCGTGCTGGATGCGGAAGTCCCCTTCCAGGGAGCGGTGATGTTTGCGCTGGAGCAGACATGCGAGCTGGCCCGGAAGATAGGTTGCGGCGACCAGGTGGAGCAGTGGAGCAAGCTGCAGGCAAAGATCCGCAAGGGGGCCAGGAAGCGTTATTACAATCCCCGGGAGCATCTGATGCTGAGCCCTGGCGGCGCACCGGCATCGGTACACGCCCAGATCTGGGCCATAATCGGCGGCATCCTCTCGCCAAAAGAGGGCGCCCGCGCGCTGGAGACTGTGCTTAAGAAAGAAGATGCGGTCCGCCCTGCCTCGCCATATGCAATGCACTATCTGCTGGAGGCGATGCTGCGTTGCGGGATGAACGAAGCGGCCCGCAGCACAATGATAGAATATTGGGGAGGAATGGTCCGCAAGGGGGCCGACACCTTCTGGGAGGTCTATGATCCCGCCGACGATTTCCGAGCCCCTTACGGCTTTTATCCGCTGAACAGCTACTGCCACGCCTGGAGCTGCACGCCCACCTATTTCATCTTCAAATACCCCGAAGTGTTCCAGAAGTAGCGGCCCGGATAGCGCTATTTGCAGAGCATTATGTCCAGAATCATCCGGTCGGTGGTTTTCATACCGACGCTGCCTATGGCGCCCAGGTTGCGGATGGTTTTCTCGACGTCTTCTTCGATAATGCCGTCGGTGGCGGGGATGCAGGTGCCGCGAAGCGCCAGCACGGCGCTCTGAATGGCGCAGGAGACGCCGGAGGCGACCTTCATTGCGCACCCCACCTTGGCTCCGTCGCAAACCATACCGGTGATGTTGCCCGCCATATTCTGGATGGCGGCGCAGACCTCTTTAAGGCCGCCGCCCTGCAGGTAGACTATGCCGCAGGCGCTGCCGGTAGAGGCCACCACGCATCCGCACAGGGCCGACAGCCGGCCCAGGTAACTTTTGATATGTATGGCCACCAGATTGCTCATAATCAGCGCCCTGGCCAGCCGTTCGTCGTCGATGCCGTATTTGATGGCATAGGCGATGACGGGCATACTGCAGGTGATGCCCTGGTTGCCGCTGCCGCTGTTGGACATTGCCGGCAGGGTGCTGCCCGCCATACGGGCGTCGGAGGCCGCGGCGGTCATCCCCATTGCAAAGCTTAGCAAGTCGTCGCCAAACACCTCCTGCTGGTTTTCGCGGATGGCCTTGCCGACCTTGAGACCGTAGTCCTTTTCCAGCCCCTCGCGGGCGAGGGCCAGATTCAGGGTGCGGTCTTCAAGGATGAATTCTATATCCTTGTAGTCGGCCCGGAGCGCATATTCGTAAATCTCCTTTACGGTGAGGCCCAGGTCCTTATTGTCGGATTCGGAGCCGGCGGCAGCCGATTCCGAACTCATAAGGATACGGTCGGCGAAGCTGGTCTCCACAATGCGGTCGTGGTTGTCTTCTATCACCGCGTAGGCGTGAGGGTCCACCTCGGCGCTGGCCGAAGCCCCTTCCAGGGCCACGGTGGCCTTTACATACAGCAGATGCTCGGTGTCGGCCACGGAGATGTTTACCGCCTTGGTACCTACCAGATCCCTGGCACGGGCGACATCGTCTTCTGTCAGGTTTTTGAGGACTTCCAGCCCCAGCGAAGAGTCGCCGCACACGGCGCCAAGGGCGGCCGCCACGTGCAGGCCAATCATGCCGGTGCCGGGGATGCCCACGCCCATCCCGTTCTTGAGGATGTTGGCGCTCACCGCCACGTCCAGCTTGAAATCGGCCTTCCGGCGCCACCCGTCAGGGCAGGCGGCGGGGCAGTTTTCGGTGATGATTTCTACCGCCTTGGCCACGGCCAGGGCCACTGCAATGGGTTCGGTGCAGCCGAGTGCCGGCTTTACCTCGCGGTGAATCAGATCTATTATCTGCTGCTCGCGCTGTGTCATAGGTCAAGGAATTTGACAAACTCGCCGGCGTCCAGGTTGTAGCCGCGCGGGCCGGCCAGGGTGTTGCCTTCGCCGTCCAGTATAAAATAGTTGGGCTGTGAGTTTACTCCAAAACGCTTCATCACGAGGTCGGAATTGACCCGGCCGACATCTTTGAGGGTTTTGCCCTGGTCGTTGGTGACCCATTTATCCTTGGGCAGAGGGGTCTTGTCGTCTACATAGAGAGTAACAATCACAAAGTCGTTCTGCAGGCGGTGCAGCACCTCGGGGTCGCTCCACACGCGGGCCTCCATCTCGCGGCAGTTCACGCAGCCGTGGCCGGAGATATCCACGAACACCTTCTTGCCCTGGGCCGCTGCGGCGGCGATGCCGTCTTCAAGGCTGCTGTAGCCGGACAGGCCGTGGGGGAGGGCCACCATAGTGGCGGCTTGCAGGGGCGGCAGCTGTTCAGGAGCCGCCGCAGTGTATTTGCCCAGCACAAAGTCCTGCGTCTGGATGGGCGGCAGATAGCCGCTGAGAGCCTTGAGCGGCGCACCCCACATACCGGGAATCATATACACCACAAAGGCAAAGTCTATGATGGCCAGCGCCAGACGGCCCACCGAGATATATTCCAGCGGAGTGTCGTGTTTAAAGCGGAGCTTGCCCAGCAGGTAGAATCCCAGCAAGGAGAAGCATACAATCCAAATGGCCAGGTAGACCTCGCGGTCCAGCAGATGCCAGTGGTAGGTCTGGTCGGCAACGGAGAGGAATTTGAGGCCGAGGGCGACCTCAATGAAGCCCAGCACCACCTTGACGCTGTTGAGCCAGCCGCCGCTCTTGGGAAGTTTCTTGAGGACGGAAGGGAAGAAGGCCAGCAGTGCAAATGGCAGCGCAAAGGCTATGCTGAAGGCCAGCATAGTGACCATCGGGGTCCAGAATTCGCCCTGGGTGCTCTTGATGAGCACAGTGCCCACTATGGGGCCGGTGCAGCTGAAGCTCACCAGCACCAGGGTCAGCGCCAGGAAAAACACGCCCAGAAGGCCTTTCTTGTCGCTGCCGCTGTCGGCCTTGTTGGTCCATTTAGAGGGCAGGGTGATTTCGAAAGCGCCGAAAAACGATGCCGCAAACACCATAAAAATGATGAAGAACAGTATGTTGGGCAGCCAGTGGGTAGAGAGCCAGTTGAATATGTCGGCGGTGACAGTCTTGCCGCCCAGGGCCCAGGTGAGGCCTATTATGATGCAGATAGGCACCGTGTACAGCAACACTATGAACAGGCCGTACATAAGGGCGTTGAAGCGCCCCTTGGCGGCGGAACCCGATCTCTTCAAAAAGAATGACACCGTCATAGGTACCATCGGGAACACGCAGGGGGTCAGCAGCATCAGAAAGCCCCACAGAATTGCCTCCAGTATCAATGCCCAGAGGCCCTTGCCGCCCGACTGCGCGGGGGCGGCGCTCTCCAGCTTTACCGGCACGGAGAACTCATAGTCCTCCGGCATGTTGCACTCGTCGCCGCTGCAGGCGCTCCAGGTCACGGAACCATTTACCGTGACCTGTTTCTTGCCTGTCAGTTCCAGATCCTGACGCAGCACGTATGTGCCCGTGACCACCGTTTCTCCCTTGTAGTCAGACGGAGTGAATTCCTCCACTGCTTCGCCGGTGGCAGAAACACCCTCGGCGGGCTCTACGGTGAGTTTTGTGCCGACATACTTGTCTGCCATAGGATGGACGTACCAGCCGTCTTCTACCTGGCCGGTAACTACCAGCTGGTAGTTATTGTCCTGAATGTGGTTTACAGCGGCCTTCCACACCACGGAGGGCGCTGCCTGGGCAATCATAAGAGACAGCAGCGCTGTCAGGATGGAATGGAACATAAAATATTATTTTACTGCACTTTCAATTTGAGCGACCACTCCGGAAGAGGAGGGGCGTTGCGAATTTACATCAAAAATCTTTCCCTTGGAATCAATTATCACAAATCTGGGGATGGAAGATATCTTAAAATCGTCTGCCACCTGCTTCTGGCCCTTCTCGGTAAGGACGTACTGCGGCCATGCGGGTTTGGCTTCTGCGATGTCGGCTTTCCAGGCCTCGATGTCTTCGTCCAGGGAGATACTGATGCACTGGATGTCCTTGCTGTCGGCATATTTGGCTGCTATTTTCTCCATAAAGGGAATCTCTGCACGGCACGGACCGCACCAGGTAGCCCAGAAATCAATGTAGAGCACCTTGCCATAGAGGTCGGAGAGTTTAAGCGTATTGCCTTCCGGATCCATCATTTCAAGTTCAGGAGTATCGCCGCCGGGCAGCAGGGCCATTGTGGCCTTGTACAGGTCTGCAACCTGGGCCACATATGAGTCGTCCGGTTGCTGCTCCAAATACCATTCGTAAGCCTCTTTAAGGCCCTGAGTGTTGCCAATTCCCATATACTGACGCAGCAGGGATGTCATGGCAAAGTCGGCATTCTCTTTCTTTGAGAAGTGGGATTGAGCAAGTTTTACGGCCTTGAGGATGTCTAGCCCCTTGAGCGAAGCCGCATAGGACGCAACGCCGTTGAACAGTTCCTGAATCTTGTCGGGCTCCATCTCATCCAGTCTGGCGTTGCTTACGAACTCGTTGAAATCGGGATCGTCAACCACGTCGCCCTTTTTTGCCAGTGATACATATGGGAAATAGAAAGAGATCAGATTCTCAATCTTCTCTATCTCAGGGGTATAATAATCCGTAAGACCGGGGTTCTCGCATGCATTCATCAAATCGCGGCATTCATCGCCCTTTGCTTTGACAATGTCGGAATATTCCTTGAAACAGACATCGTCTATGTTGTCCAGAAGATTCCATACGAATGCAAACTGATTGAAATAAACGCGGGTGAATTCGTTCTCTTTTTCACCATCGCCGGTAAAGTGGAAGCGGTCTTCCACATCGGGGACGGTGATGTCAAACTCGGCGTAATATTTCTTGCCACGCTCTATGCAGGTGCGGAACATGAATTTGTCAACAAAGAGAGCTGCATCCCACCAGTCTTTGTCCATTTTCAACTTGGTTGAAAATGTGCCGTCCTCTGCCACTTTAATGGGGATCTCAACCCACTCGCCGGGTGTGTCGGCAGGGAGGAAAAATTCGGTGTATTCACCGTTGTAGCCTATAATCTTGCCGCTGAAAGTGGTGGTATTCTGGTCATTGCACGAAGCAATGGCAAAGGCGGCGAGCAGGATAGTCAAAAGCCTTTTCATATCAGTCCTCCTCGTCTTCTTCAGTGCCGTCGTAATACTCAACCTCTATGAATGTCTCTTCGTCGGAGAACATATAGAACGCGGAGAAGGCGGCATCGGCCATGACGCCGGTGACATTGTATCTGCCCTCTTCGTTGCGCGTGAGAATCAGGGATACCATACCGTCGGGGATAAAGTATTGCATTATGCCGGTCACAACGAATGAACCGTCAGGGAAGGTGAAATCGCCCAAACTGGTGGTAGAACCGAGATCAACGGTGCCGGGGCCCTGAGGGAAGGTCTCTTCTCCGTCTGCTTGATAATAAGCGCCGGAGAGGTCGGTGGCTGTGAGTTCCTCGTAGCTGATTCTGGGGATATAGAATGTGTAGGTTACATTGGGGAATCCACCTTCATCATCAGTGTAGAGAGTCAGGGTGAGCTGGGTCGAATTTTCTCCGGCGTCGCCCAAATAGCCTATAGTGCCAGACACGAAAGAGGATATTTCGGGAAGTTCATTGCCGCCGGGATAAACTGCTGATTCACCGTCTATTTCCAGCGCACCCTCATAGTAGAATTTGAGTGCGGTGCCGTCTTCTGTGGTGAGGTCGGTCTTGATAAGATAGCCGCCTGCAACCTCTTCTACCGTAAAGCTGCCGCTGACAATCTTGCTCTCGGTGCTGTTATCGCCAATAGTGGTAGTGAGCCAGCTGCCGTAGGGGAGTTCTTCGTCTCCTTCTTCATCTTCAACTACCACGACTGAACCGGGCATCCATGTCATAGCCTTGCATACAAATGAGCCCTCTGCAGGGTCATCAGCACCCTTTTTGTAGGTGCCGGGAGTAAGGCTGATCTCTTCGCCCTCTTCGAACAGGGTTGTGAAGGCCTCGATGTGGACAGAATATCTCTCGTCAAGAGAAACAAGATTCAGCGAGATGCTGCCGCCGTCGCTGTCTTCCACGTCATAGAATTTCTGATAGAGATAACCCATATAGGTGGATTCCTCTGCGGTTGCCTTGACGTAGCCGGGATATTTGCTGCCGGCTGCCTGAGCCACCTGAACCTTGGCCTGCTTGTCACCGGCATTCAGTGTAACGTCGGTGTTGCGCGGCTCCTCGGTGGGATTGGCACCTGCGGTGAGCACCAGTTCCTTGCCGTTTACGGTTGCCTGGAGCCAGTCTGCACCGGGGGTGCACTGTACGGTTTCGGCATTGGTTTCAATGGCGAGTTTAACGGTCTCGCCTTCACCCACGAGAGTGACTGAAGTAGGATTGACCGAAAGGGTGGTTTCAACCACCGGCTCCGGTTTTTTGCAGGAAGTTACGGCAAGAATCATTACTGTTGCCGCTGCTGTGATTAAAAGGATTTTTTTCATGATAGATGATATTGATTAGTTGTTGTATTCAGGGTGCCAGGATAATATGATTGGAGGAATCTCCAGATAAAGCCGGTCTTCTGTAAGTGTATATGTCGTTTCCCCGTCAGTGTGGGTGTAATAGTCTTTCAGATATTGGAAGTCGGAATCGTTCCAAAGACGTCTCATGTCGAACCACAGATTACCGAAGCCAATAAATTCGCGGATTCTCTCGCTTATTATCGCGGTCAGGAGGTCGGCTTCTATATTATCCGCATCAGCGGCGGCCATCCTGTTGCGGCGCAGCTGAACCAGCACCTCGGAGGCTTCGCTTTCCCGCTTCTGGCGGGCCAGGCATTCGGCATACATAAGGTAGAGATCGGGAACACCGATGCCTACATTGGAGACCATACCGTAGATATTTGCGGCGTACTGATCTCCCGGCTTGAATGATGCGTATGCTGTTTTCTCCGATTTGACGCCGGAGAGGAAGGCCAGGCGGGTATCATTTTTTTTGTAATAGTTGAAAAGGACCTCTTCCTTTATGGGGAATATCGCCTGATTGTAATAGGTGATATACACCGCCGGCATCAGCCTTGACATTGTGGCCATCAGATAGAGGTATTCCGGATGCTCGGTTCTGTCGCTAGGCAGATCTATCGTGCCGTCTTCCTTGATGCGGGCATTATAGTCCAGCAGGGTGGCTCCCTGTGCCTTGGCTGATGTGAAGGCCGTTTCAAGGTATGGAAGGGCCTCTTGATAGTGGCCCATCGTCCACAGCACCTTCCCAAGCATCGCGTAGCCGGTGGCCTTGAATACCCGCAAGTGGTGTTCTGCCTCTTCCGGAAGCAGTTCCACCGACTCTTCCATCTCTGTCAGGATAAAGTCATAGACTTCTTCCATGGTTTTAAGCGGGAATTCGGCGCCTACTGTAGATGCAGTGGTGATAATGGGAATGCATTTGGAAGAAGATGCTATCGCACTGTTATACGGCGGGGCAAAGAACTGGGCCATAAGGAAATGGTGCCAGGCCCGCATCATCCTTGCCTCGGCCCTTATGGCCGCCTTTTTCTCTTCGGTGGCCCCTTCGGCATTCATGACATCTGCGATAATCACATTCAGGGGATATAAAAAGGATGTCGGGACATTCCATTCACCGCAGTTTTCATCGGGCAGGAACACATCTTTCTGCCATTTGTATGCGTTGCACTTTGCGCGGCCCATCGCCGACCAGGCGTTTTTATAGCCGTCTGCATCGCTGGTAAATTCGAATGACATGTATTCAAAGACCTCGTCCATAAAGTACAGCTCCATGCCGTAGAGCATTCCTTCATATTGCCCTATCGTGGTGGGAATGTCGTAGCCGCGGGGCTTGACATCCAGCCAATCTGTGCAGGAGGTTCCGGCAATAAGCGTTGCGAATAATATGATGATGTATTTTTTCATTGCCTTAGAATTCTATGTTAGCGTTGAATGTGACAACCGGGCGGAACCGTTCGCTGCGGGCTCCGGCGGAGAGACTGAAGGCCTCGGGGTCGATGCCCTGCCCGTTGGCGGCAAGGGTCATCAGGTTGGTGACCTGTGCACCCAGGGATATCCCGCGGGTGTAAATTTTGGACGCCCATTTTTCAGGCAGCCTGTAGTTGAGTGATACCTCTCTGAGCTTGAGATAAGATGCGCTTAGCACATTTATGTCGGCATACTTGTACAGTCCGGCGACATCGTTCTCGTTGACGGTAGTGTCGGCCAGCGAATAGTATGCTGGAATATCTGTCTTGGCTTCGTCCCCGGGCACTTTCCACCGGGAAGCGAAATCGTTGTGCAGAAAGTGCGTCAGGCGGTATGTATACTGGCTATTGACATCGTTGCGCAGCACGTGTCCCATATTGTATACGAAAAGGCAGGAGAGGGAGAGGCGTCCCCAGGTCAGGCTTGTGCCTAACGAACCGAACCACGGCGGAATGGTGGTGCCCAGATAAGGCACGGCAGACGCATCCTTGACATCGGCCGCCTGGTTTACTATGGCGCCGTCCTGGTCGTAAACCCTGGACCGCCCGTTTGCAGGATCCAGTCCGGCCCATCTGTAGCCGAAGATGGTGCCGTAGGGATATCCTTCCCAATAATCATAGCCTAGCAGGGCCGAAGGTGTCCCGGGAGGGGTTATGTACATCTTCTCCAGCCTGTTGCGGTTGTATGTCAAATTCAGGAATGCATCCCAGGAGAAGTTGTGGCTGCGGACAAGGTTGCCGTTGATTGACAGTTCAAATCCGCGGTTGGACATCTCTCCGATATTTGAAAGGACCGTGGTGAAGCCGGTGGTCGGATCCACTGGAACCGAGGTTAAAAGGTTGGTGGTGTATTTGTCGTATACGTCCAGCGCCATGTCCAGCCGCCCTTCAAAAGCGGTGAAATCCACACCGGCGTTTATGGTGCGGGTCTTTTCCCAGGTCAGTTTGTCATTGGCCGGAGTTATAATCGTATACCCGAGGCCGAAACGTGAATAGGCAGGATCGGTCTGGGACTGGATCAGGTTGTAGGGCCCGCCCTGGCCGGGATCGGGGGAATTGCCCGCCAGACCGTAACTTAACCTGATGTTGAGCCGGTCAATCCAGTTGATCTCCTTCATAAAGGACTCCTTGTGCATATTCCAGATTGCACCGGCCGACCAAATGGGTTTGAACTGTACGGAAGGGTCGCTGCCAAACAGGTTGGACTGGTCCACGCGGATACTGGCGTTCAGGGAATATTTTTCTTTGAAAGTATAGCCGGCATTGGCATACACCGACATGAAACGGTATTCTATCTCGGTCTGAGTAAAGTTGTTCGGGTCGAAAACGTTGGCAGATGAACCCGAAATTTGCGGAAGCAAGGGCGGTTTTACGCCGGTAGTGGAGAGGAAGAACTGGTCGTAGGGGATATATTGCATTGTCTGCATATCGTATCCCCTCAGGAAAGTTGATTTGCTCCCCGTCTTGTTGGAGTTCAGCTCCATGCCGGCAAGTGCTCTTAGAGAGTGTTCGGTGCCGAATGTCTTGTTTAGTGACAGCTGGTTACGTATGGTATAAGAAGTGGCAAGGGAATGGCCGTCGGTGAAATGTCCCCCGGAAGAGGGGAGGTGTTGGGTACCGTCGGTGTCAGTGCCGTATGCCCGTTCTATCCTTACCTGGAAGGAATCATAAGGGTAGTATGATTCACTTGTGTTGTTGCTGGCAGAATATTGGAAACGACCCTCGTAGGTGAGCCATGATGTAAAGTCAATCGAAATGCCAAGGTTGGCCCGGATTGCGTACAGGTCGCTTCTGGACGTGCATTTTGCATAGTCGCTCACCGGATAGTAACTCAGGTCGATGCCTGAAACCTCATTGACCGACTTGATGTCGTCTTTGTTGAGGAAAAACCCCGACATGTCGTAGAAATTGCCGGAGGCGTCTGCAAATGCGGCGTAGGGGAGGTCGGTGGCATAGGTGCTGAATTCATCGGCAGCGGACAGATGGGATGTCTCCTTTGAGTAAAGGGCGTTTAGTGATGCATCCAGGGTGAGCCAGTCTCCGATGAGCATCCTGTCGCGGATATATGCCTTGAACTGGTCGCTCTTGTCCCTGTGGGATCCGAGGTCGCCCTGATAATCCATCGAGAAATAGAATGAATTGACATCCGAACCTCCGGAGAGTGAAACCGAATGGTTTGTCAGGAAGCTGCGCGACATAAAATACCTCTCGTAGCTGTCCCGCCAGGACTGTGAGGCCAGCGCATCCAGGTCGGCGTCACGTTCTGCAAGGCTTATTTCGCCGCGGTAATATTTGTACAGCAGCTCCTCGTGAGGGAATACTATGGGATAGTTGGCGCTGCTGCCGTAGGTGGTGGAGGTTATATCCTCCCACTTGTACGTGAATGGGTCAAATACTTCCTTTGCGGTTGCAATGAACTGCTCCGGGCCCATATAGTCCATATAGCTGTAGTCGGGCAGTCCGCGCCATGTAAATGAGCCGTCGTATGATACTGATATCTTCTTGGAAGATTCTCCGCTCTTGGTAGAGAAGACCACTACGCCGTTGGCCGCCTGGGCGCCCCAGATGGATGCGGCAGTGGCATCTTTCAAAAAAGTAACCGACTCTATGTCAGAAGGGTTCACCATCTTCTCCAGCAGCTTGCGGTCCATGGGGACGCCGTCCACAATGAACAGCGGTTCCGTCTTGGAATTGATGGAGGTCATGCCTCGAATCAGGTAAGAAGTCCCTTCTGCCGATTCATTGACATTGAGGCCGGCTACGGTACCTTCCAGGCTGCGCAGGGGTGAGCCGGTTGCAGCCGAACGGTTCTTTACTTCGGCGCCACTTACAATGGCGTATGATCCGGAGGACCTTTCTCTGGAGAGTGTCTGGTAGCCTGTCACAACCACCTGGTTTATAAGCTCGTAGTTGGGCTTCATTACAACCACTACATTGTCTCTGGTACCAACCGGGATATTGATGGTTTCCATCCCGATGTAACTCACTTCAAAAATGACGTCGCCGCCGGGTACTTCCAAAGCCCAGTGTCCATCCTGGTTGCTGACAGTGCCGGTCTTTGTTCCTGCAATCATAATTCCAGCCCCTTCCAGAGGGATTCCGTCTTCGTCGGTCACCACTCCGGTTACTTTTCGAGATTTTGCCTGGGTTGCGGTCAGCGGCTGTTCTCCGGCTTGTTTCGTGAACAGGGCAATCTGCTTCCCGACAATTGAATAACCAATACCGGTGTCTTTCAGTACGGAGTTCAAAATCTCTTCTATATTGGAGGATGTGACGTCTGTATTGATTTTGACAGATGTGTCAATGCTGCGGCTGTTAAAGGCAAACTTATAATCGCTCTGCGCCGATATGCTCTTGATGACAGTCTGCAGGCTTTCGCCACTGGCCTTGACGCTGATGGTCTGTGCAGAAGCACCAAGGCAGATGGACAGCACCGCTATGAATAGAATCAGCCTTTTCATTTGAGTGCTATGGTTATGTCTTTATGATTGATTGTATATGTAAACCCGTGTGTCAGGGCAAGCACTCGCATCACTTCCTGAATGGTCTCTGTGTCGAATTCGCCGGTAAGCCGTTCTTCCAGCAGGGCATCGTTGTTCACTGTTATATGGGTGCCGTACCAGCGCTCCAGCATCGGTATGGCTTCTCGCAGCGGCTTGTCATCGAACACAAGCATACCCTCTTTCCAGGCAGTGGTGTTCTTCTTATCCAGGGAATCGGCAACCGCGGTATGGCTGCGGCCGCTTCTTACGATGACTTGCTCAGAAGGAGCAATCTTGGCTGGGATGTCTTTTCCACGGCCTTCAAGTTCAATGATGCCGCTTTCAAGAAGCACCTTGAAATCTTCTTCCCTGTAGTTTGAAAGATTGAATTTGGTACCGGTGACTTTAACCGAGATGCCGGAAGGGGTTTCAACATAAAAAGGATGTTCCCTGTCGGTTTTAACTTCAAACCAACCTTCGCCTTCCAGATAAACCCTGCGGTCATCCAAAATCTTGAGCGTACTGCCGCTGTTGAGGTTTACGGTAGAACCATCTGCCAAAGCCACCTGCCCCTTCACGCCGCGCTCTACATAATAGGTAATCTGCGCCGTCTGTTCCGCCGCCGTCCGTTTGGGCTTTAGCCATATAGAGATGCCCAGCACCAGCAGCGGGATCAGGATTGCCGCAGCTGCGATAGGGTAGTTCCATTTCTTTCTGACAGAAGGAATTTCGCCGGCATAGAAGGTGTCCGGCATGGATTCGAATATCTTCCGGTTCTTTTCGGAAAGGTTGTCGTGTGTATTCATATAGTATAGTAAGTGATGCTACTATAATATACACACAAAGAAGCGTTTACCCTAAATGGAGTAGTTAAAAAGATTCTTGAACCGCTTGAGGGCGACCTTGATTCTGTATTCAACCGTCTTTTCAGATATGCCCTGAAGGACGGCGATTTCCCTGTTCTTCAGCCCCTCTTTCCGGCTCAACGCAAAGGTCGTTTCTATCTTCTCCGGCAGGGAACTCCAGACGCTTTCTATCAAAGACGGCAGGTCAAGGGCGTTGATTTGCTCTTCAACGGAATTGTCTTCCAGCAAAGCTAGGCTCTGTGCCGTCTGCGCGCTGTGAGAAAACATGTTCCTGCGCCTTAGTTCATTCAGAGCCTTGTTGCGGGCAATGGTGAACACGAAACTGCGGATGTTCTGGTCAGGGTCCAGGCGGGAACGGTTCTCCCAAAGAGCTAGCATGGTCTCCTGGGCAAGGTCGTGGGCCTTCTCTTTTTCGTGAAGATAGCTGGTAATAAAATGAACCAGGTTCAGGAACTCCATCCTGTAGAACAATTCGTATGCGGCGTGGCTGCCGCTCCGAATCCTTTTTACAAGTTCCGGAGCGGCAGTCTTGAATTGATTTGAATCTGTGTTCGCCACTGAGGTTTAACGGAATGCGGTGTTTGTAGCAAAAGTAGAAATAATAATCAACAAACTTGCAAATTTATTGTAGGGATAATGCTGATTATCAGTGATATTTTTTTTGTATTGGTTCCATTTTCTGCTATCTTTGCTTACGATTTTTAACAAGAATAGTAGTGTTATGAAAAAGATTATCATTGCTATGATGCTGCTTGTTTGCAGTTCATCACTTTTTGCACAGAACGTAGACAGTTATGGTATCCCCACCAACAGCTTGAATGTAGAGGTGGCAGATGGTCTGGTGCCGACCGCATTCGCTGGAGTTGCTGTAGGCCTTGGCGTGGCGATAGGCGCCAGTATGGCAGCTGTTATCTCGGGTGGCAATGCTACTATAGACGGCCCTCAGATGAAGGGTTTTACACCGTTCTTTTCGGCTGGCTGGGAGCACCATTTTCCCAATACAAGGTGGTCATTAGGCCCCGAGGTGGGCTATTGGCACGCCGGTCTGGCCAACGAAGAGAGCTATCAGCATTTTCACTTTACAACGCTCAACGCCGCTGCAAAACTCTATTATAAGCCCGCAGGCATCTGCAAGCTTTATGGCGGTCTGAATCTTGGCGTAGGTATGATCCTCACCGGCGAGCAGGCTGTCACCCCAGCCACCAAGGCAGATGAGCCCACAGACGGCGCACCTGTAGAGACGGAGACCAATGACGGCCCCAGTATTCTTCCGACCATTCAGTTCAACCCTATCGGCATGCGTCTGGGCAGCGAGAAGATTGCGTTTCTGGCAGAGCTTGGTTTCGGCTACAAGGGCATCCTGCAGCTGGGTATGAACGTGGCTCTTTAGCCTCAGCGCTTCTTTTCGAAGACTCGCGCAGCCTCTTTGAGGTTTTGGATGATGGGCAGTTGCTGGGGGCAGACCTCTTCGCACTGCCCACATTCTATACATTCAGACGGCTTCCCGTGATTCTGGATGTGGATAGAGAAGTACCAGTCGCTGTTCCAGCTGCGGTCTATGGACTTTGCGTTGAGGTCGGCGAATATGTCGGGGATGGGAATCTGCATAGGGCAGCCGTCGGTGCAGTAGCGGCAGCCGGTGCAGGCAATCAGCTTTTTGCCGTTAAGGATTTCGGCCACCTGCTTCACTGCGGTCATCTCCCTGTCTGACAGCGGCTTGAAGTCTGCCATATACGACAGATTGTTGCGCATCTGGTCCAGGGTGCTCATTCCTGAGAGCACCATAATAGTCTGCGGGAAAGAGGCGGCAAAGCGTATCGCGTAGCTCGCCTGGCTGGCGCCTGCGCCAAGGGCCTTAAGCGGCTGGGCGGCATCGACCGGCAGGTTGGCCAGCAGGCCGCCCTTCACCGGCTCCATAATCACCACCGGCTTGCCGTGCTTCTCGCATACCTCGTAACACAGGCGGCTCTGTATGCCGATATCCTCATAGTCCAGATAATTGAACTGGATCTGCACCAGCTCTATCTGCGGATATTCGGTGAGGATGCGGTCCAGAACAACGGCCTTGTCGTGGAACGAGATGCCCACGTGGCGTATTTTCCCCTCTTCTTTGAGCTGGAAAGCAGTTTCATAGGCGCGGCAGGCCTTGTATTCTGCAAAGTACTGTTCGTTCTGGGCGTGCATCAGATAGAAGTCAAAATAGTCCACTCCACAGGATAGGAGCTGCATTTCGAAAAACTTGCGGATTCCTTCCGGGCTCTTCTCGAACATTCCGTTGGAGAGTTTGTCCACCAGCAGGTATTCTTCGCGGGCGTGCCGGCTGGTCAGGCACTCCCTCAGCGCCGTTTCGCTGGCCCCGGAATGATAGCCGTGGGCGGTGTCGAAATAGTTGAAAC
>JAFRRR010000079.1 GCA_017428035.1 Bacteroidales bacterium
CTCTTGGCGGTGGAGGTCCAGGTGAGGCCGTCGATGGCCGATACCCAGTTGGTGATATCAGTATTCTTGGCGCCCTTGGCTGCGAATTCTGCCCTCCAGGTCTCGTCGTTGAAGTCCCACACATAGTCTTCTTTAGCGGGCTCGCCGCCGGAAGTCTCCATATAAGTGAATTCTATCTTGTAGAAGCGCAGGCCGTTGGTGTCGGGATAGATGGTCACCGTGCCGGCCTCTACTTCAAACTCATAGACCTTGGGCTCGGTGGATGGAGGAGCCGGAGTCTCGCCCAGCTGAACCGACCCGCTTGCGTCTACCACTGCCGGACGGCGGTCGTCGGTGGCTGCAGAGCCTCCGGTATTGGAAGCCGTAATCCTGAGGGTTCCTGAGGCGGGAGCGGTGAAGACAAATGTGCGGTCACTTGCGCTGCCCTTGCCGCCGGCCTGGATAAAGGCATATTCAACCTCGTTGATTGTTGCCGTATTCCATTTGCTCTTGGCGGTGGAGGTCCAGGTGAGGCCGTCTATGGCCGATACCCAGTTGGTAATATCGGTATTCTTGGCGCCCTTGGCTGCAAATTCTGCCCTCCACGCATCGTCGTTGAAGTCCCAGGAGAGGGTCTTCTCTACCTCAACCGGAGTGTCGCTGCCGGCGGGAGCCATTACCACAAAGGCCACCGAAGCTGCCTCGGAAGCGGTGTTGTAGATATCGCTTTCGGCAGGGTTGGCCACAACCGTAATGGTGTAAAGACCGGCCTCGAGTGCGGCCGCAGTCTCGGCGTCAATCACAAACGAGAGCTCTTCTGTGGTGGTTTTCTTCTTATTGAAGGTCACAGTATAATCGGCCGCATTGGTCACAGCCTCCCAGGCAATGGTAATCGGTGTCTCGTCACCCTCGGTAATCTGAGCCACGTCTATGGTTGCCTTGGGTGCGGCAAGAGCCGTGTTGGCTCCGGCCACGTCGGGCGACCACGCCAGAGTGGTAACCTTAACGGGTGCGGATGCATAGAGATAAACCATTGATTCCTCTGCAATATCGGCCAGGACAATCTTCTGCAGGGCATCGCCGGCCACGGCAGCGCCCTTGACGGTAGCGGCAGCGCCGTCGGGATCGCCCACTGCAACCAGCAGTTGGCTGCCTGCCTCAACCTCGGCAACCTTAAGGATTACCGAACCGGGGCCATTTACAAGGAATGCTGCATATGCATTGCCGGGAACGCCCTTCTTGTTCAGAGGAGCGGCAGCGCCGAATGTCAGGCCGCCGTCAAGATTCATAGGGAACTCGTCAGAAGCCACCATAAGCAGGTTGTCACGAACTTTGGCCTTGTTCAAATCGCCTGCAAACAGGCTGGCATCGTTCAGGTCCCAGGTGTGGGGAGCCTCGGTGACGCCTTGAGTGAGGTCCTCTACCGGCTCTACATATTCATTCCACCACTTGGCGGCACCCACCTTCTTTTCCTGAAGGTCGGCGTTGGCCAGGGAGAAGAAATTACCCTTGGAGTTGAAGCACGGGTCTGCAGTCAGAACTGTGGCGCTTATCTGCTCTGCCGTGAAGTTTGTGGTTCCGGTAAGGAACTTCTCGCCCACGTTGAAGCAGTAGTTGTCATTTGCAGTAATGTCTCCGGGGACATTCTCGGGCTTGGTGTTGAATGTGGTTGCAATCACAGCCTTGTCGCCTGTCTGGTGCAGGAAGAGGTTCTTCTGGATGGTGAATTTGGTCCAGGGGCAGCGGATATAGAAGATACCCTTGTCGTTGGTGGCCACACTCTTGACGGTGTTATTCTCGAACACCATCTCGCCCAGTGTGACATTGGTGCCGGAGGCACTGTCGTCCAGGCGGAAGAAAGAGCGGAAGCTGTTCCAAACGGTGTTGTTGCGGAAAGTGATCTTGCTTATAGCAGAATTCTTGCGCACGTCAAAACCGTCGCCGCCGCTGCCGGCTATATCGTGGATATCGCAGCCCTCAATCAGGAACTCGCCCAGATCCAGCTGGCCATCTACATTGTCGTAATAGATACCGCAGGCATAGCCGCTGATCTCGCAGTTCACTATGCTGATCTTGTCAATTGACAGGGCGCCGCCCTTGTGGTCTATGATGCGGTTACGGCCGGTACCGTCAAAGTGGATATTTTCGAAATAGAGGTCGCCGGCAAAGCCTTCGTTCAGGGCGATGTCGCCCATAACTATGGGTTTGCTGCCGTCGGAGGCATATTCGCCCAGCATACGGAAGCCCTTGGCGGGAGTGATACTGCCCACAGAGTAAGGAGAGCCTTCGGCACCCACATAAACGTCGTCGCCTGCAGTCATAGCTGCAATCAGGGCCTCGGTAGTGGAGACTCTGGTCAGAGTGCCCTGCGCGGGCGAAGTATAGACGGTCACAGCGCCACGGCTGGCGCTCTTGAAAAAGAGGACGATGTCATATTCGGTAGAGGCTGCAAGTCCGGTGAGGGTCGCCATGGCAGCAGATGCGTCGGCATCGGTCAGGTTCAGGGTGACACCCTTGCCGCCGGCGGTGGGTGTGGCCTCGATGTGGGTCACATCCTGGAAATCGGAAACTTCGTTGGACCAGACCAGGGAAATGGCCTCGGCACTCTTGCCGGTGACCTTCAGGAACAGGTTGTCCTTGATGGCGTAGGTCTTGAAGGGATCGCCGCTGTATACGGCCACCTTGCTGTCGTCAAGTTTGGAAGACTTGGCGGTTACGCGGAAGGTATACTTGCCGTCGGCCTCGAGATTGGTCTCGAAGGGAATTTCACTACCCGTAAGCGTCTGGGAAAGAACCACAGCGTTGGTTTCGGCGTCAAGCACCTCCAGCAGATATTCCTCTGCATCGGTGGTGACATCCCAGCGGAAGGTGGTGGTCACGCCCGTATTGGCATCCACGCGTGCGGAGAGGTTCATAGGCTCAAGGCAACGCTTCAGCGGAACATTCTTCAGCTCGTCGAATACCTTGTCCTGAACGCAGCCGGTAGCAACGATTGCGATGAGCGCA
>JAFRRR010000080.1 GCA_017428035.1 Bacteroidales bacterium
GTTCCGCTACCAGACCAACGGCCGTTACTACAGGGCCCTCTCGGCAAGCTTTGTGGAGCCCTGGCTTTTTGGCAAGAAGCCCACTTCGCTCAGTATTTCGGCATACTATACCCGCCAGACCAATTCCTATATGGGTATGTACGGCTACGGCTACGGTTACGGTTATGGATATGGCTACGGTGGCAACTACCCCTATTACGACGACTCCAAGTCGATGGATGTGGCAGGTGTGAACATCGGCCTCGGTTCCCGGCTCAAGTGGCCCGACAACTACTTCACTATGTACCACTCCCTGGGCTGGCAGATGTACAAGCTGAAAGACTGGTACAGATACTACGTGTTCACAGACGGTACTTACAACAACCTGCACTACACCTTCTCTCTGTCGCGTCAGTCCATAGACCAGCAGATCTATCCCCGTATCGGTTCCGATCTGACATTCAGCGTGCAGCTGACCCCGCCGTACTCCTTGATACGCGGCAAGAACCTGGACTACAAGTCTATGAGCGACCAGGAGCACTACCGCTGGCTGGAATATAACAAGTGGACCTTCTCCGGGCGCAACTATGTCAGGATCTGGAAGGACTTGGTGCTGATGACGGCGGCCCATTTCGGATATCTGGGTTACTACAACCGCAACTGGGGTTACTCTCCGTTCGAAGGCTTCCTGGTGGGTGGTGACGGTATGTCAGGTTATAACACATACGGCAATGAGGTCATTTCGCTGCGCGGTTACGAGGACTACTCTTTGACTCCGTACATCAATAATGCCTATGCCGGTAACGTATACGACAAATTCACAGTGGAGCTCCGCTATCCCGTGATACTCAAGCCGCAGTCCACCATCTTTGCCCTGGCATTCCTGGAGGGCGGTAACTGCTGGTCCGACATCAAGGATTTCAACCCGTTCCAGATTAAGAGGAGCGCGGGTGTCGGCCTCAGGGTGTTCCTCTCGGTGGTAGGTATGCTGGGTGTTGACTGGGGCTACGGCTTTGACGGTCCCGAAGGGGAGAGGAGTCAGTTCCACTTTACTATAGGACAACAATTTTAAAACTTAGAAGATATGAAAAAGGTATTTGTTATTCTCGCAATCTGCTTAATGCCAGTATTGAACGCCGCAGCACAAACTGTGGGCTATGTAGACACTGAGAAAATTCTGAGCTGCATTCAAGAATATCTGGATGCCCAGAATGAACTCAATACTCTTGCAGAGAAGTATAAAGCAGACATCCAGAAGGATGCCGACGCCATCAACGCTCTGTATCGCGACTATATGGGCCGCAAACAGTCTATGACCGCTGCTCAGCAGCAGGCCAAGGAAAATGAGATCATTGCCAAGGAAAAGGCTATGAAAGAGAAAGAGGACAGCTACTTTGGCGAGCAGGGCGTGCTCACAAAACGTTCTGAGAAGCTCATTTCTCCCATCCAGGAAGTTGTTGAGGAGGCTATACAGAAGGTGGCAGCCAGCCGTGGATGCTCTCTTGTGCTGGACCTTACCGTTACCACCGGCATCGTGTACAAGGACCCCAAGTATGACCTCACCAACGCAGTAATCGATTACTTAAGATAACTTTATAATTATGAAAAAAATTGCACTTATCGTTTTCACGGCTTTCTTCGCCTTTACACTCTCTGCGCAGAATGTCAAATTCGGACACATCAGCACTCCCGAGCTGGTAATGCTCACTGCGGACGCTGATTCTGCAAGGGTTAGACTTCAGGCATATCAGAAAGAGCTTATCGAAGAGTTGGAGTCTATGCAGACCGAATACAACAACAAGCTGAACACCTACCAGCAGAAGAGCGCAACCTGGACCGCAGCCATCAAAGAGTCCAAGGAGGCAGAGCTGGTGGAGATGCAGCAGAGACTTGGTCAGTTCCAGCAGACCGCACAGGGCGACCTGAGCCAGTTGGAGCAGACCCTCTTTGCCCCCATCTACGAGAAGGCAAGGAATGCGATAGCCAAGATTGCCAAGGAAAAAGGCCTGTCATTTGTGTTTGAGACATCCTCAAATCCTCTGGTATACTTCAATGAGAGCCAGAGCATAGACCTGCTTCCGCTTGCAAAGGCGGCGCTGGGCGTTCCGGCAGAAAAGGTCGCTCCCAGCCAGATCCAGTAATTCTTCCTTGATAAGAATAATTCTTACAAGTGAGGGGAGTCAGAAATGATGGCCCCTCACTTGTGCGTATAAAAGCCAAAATCATACTATGAATCACAAAGTTATTGATGCAAAGGATGTTGTGATCCGTTTTTGCGGAGACAGCGGCGACGGTATGCAACTTACCGGAACCCTGTTTGCAGATGCTTCGGCTCTGTACGGCAACGAGATCTCTACATTCCCCGACTACCCGGCAGAGATCCGCGCCCCTCAGGGTACGGTGTCCGGCGTTTCGGGATTCCAGGTGCATTTCGGAAGCGAGGGAGTGAACACTCCCGGTGACTTCTGCGACGTGCTGGTAGCTATGAACCCGGCAGCGCTCAAGGCCAACGCCAAGTGGGCCAAGAGCACCGCGACCATTATTGTTGACGTGGACTCTTTCACCGAGGCCTTATTGCAGAAGGCAGGTTTCAAGACCGACGACCCCGTGGCAGAGTTGCACATAGAGGACCGCAATATCATCTGGGCGCCCATCACCAGCCTCACCAAAGAGAGTCTGGCCGACAGCGGCCTGGATCCCAAGTCCATTCTCCGTTCCAAGAATATGTTTACCCTGGGTATGTGCTTCTACCTGTTCAACAGGCCCCTGGAGTACACCTACGCATATCTGGAAAAGAAATTCGGCAAGAAGAAACCGCAGCTGGTGGAACCCAACAAGAAGGTGCTGTTCGACGGCTTCAACTACGCCGCCAACATCCAGGCGATAGCCAACACCTACACCGTGGCTCCCGCCGACCTGCCCAAGGGTACCTACCGCAACATCAACGGCAACCAGGCCGTGGCCTGGGGCCTTATCGCCGCTGCCGAGAAGGCGGGCCTGCAGCTTTTCTGCGGCTCATATCCTATCACCCCCGCAACGGCCATCCTCGAAGAACTTGCGATTCATAAGAATCTGAACGTGAAGACAATGCAGGCAGAGGACGAGATTGCCGGCATCTGCACCGCCATCGGTGCCGCATACGGCGGCGCACTGGCTGCCACCACCACCTCGGGTCCCGGCCTGAGCCTCAAGAGCGAGGCGATGGGCCTGGCGGTCATCACCGAGCTTCCGCTGGTGATTGTGGATGTGCAGCGCAGCGGCCCATCTACCGGTATCCCCACCAAGACAGAGCAGACCGACCTGGCGCAGGCCCTTTACGGCCGCAACGGCGAGTGTCCCATCTGCATTGTGGCTGCACACTCCCCAAGTAACTGCTTTGACGCCGCGTTCAATGCCGCCAAGCTGGCGCTGGAGCATATGATGCCTGTCATCCTGCTCACCGA
>JAFRRR010000081.1 GCA_017428035.1 Bacteroidales bacterium
ACCGGAGAGAGGCTATGCGACTACGTGCAGGAGCACATCTTTGACCCGATGGGCCTCAAGCACACCTGCTATTTCCCGCTGGCAGAGGACTGCCGCACCCCGCTCGCTCACCAGGACCTGCTGCCGCTGGTTGCACCGACCTCGGTGCAGGCCGACGGCAAACCCCTTGTGGGCGCTGTACACGACCCGCTGGCCCGACTTGCCAACGGCGGAAACAGCGGCAACGCCGGGGTCTTCTCAAACGCCTTGGATCTCTCGCGCCTCTGCATTATGCTGATGAACCGGGGACGCCTGTATGAAGACAAGAAACTCGGCTATCCGGCCATCAGACAATCTATCCTGAGCCCGGCAGCCATCAGGACAATGTGCACCATTCCGCCCGAGAACGACCCTAAGGTCGGCCGTGCACTGGGCTGGGACAAAAAAAGCGAGCACAGCAGCCCCCGCGGCGACCTGTTCAACCCTGAAACCACCCTCTGCCACACCGGCTATACAGGCACCACTCTTCTGATAGATATGGACACACGGACTGCCATAGTGCTTCTGACCAACCGCGTCCATCCCACCGACGACGGCCTAGTGGGTCCTTTGCGCAGCAAGGTAGCCAACATTGTGGCGGGTTCCATAATATGGTAACGATGCCTGCACCACGGATAGTCGTGACAGATGCCGTATCTATGGCGGAGGCCATACGGCTATACGGCATCATCCCCCTGTTTGCCACAAAAATCCCCAATTTTTCCATAGAAGAGCTCACGCCGGAGGGCTATCTGGCATTTGACGGACCCGAAGGAATCGTTTCGTCTCCCTGGGACTGGAAGGTGACTTGCGTGCAGATGGGCGAGTTTGCCTACGGCAAGTTTCTGCTGGGCGGCAAGGCCGCCTTCGCCACCCTGGAATGGTACCGCGAACTGCGCGCCTGGCGCCTCTCCCAGGCCAAATACAAGCCCGACTCCGCCGGGAAAAAGGTGCTGGAGCAGATGGCAGCCGACGGCGACATCACCGTCAAAAAGGTCAGGGAATTGCTGGGAATAAACAAGTCCAAGGCGGATGCCCTGCTGATGAAACTGCAGATGTCCTGCCGCGTGGTCACCGGCGACATCCAGCGGGTATACCGCGGCCCGTACCTGGAATACAAAGGATGGCAGACAGCCACCTTCTGCACCCCCGAAGCCCTCTTTGACACCTCGGGCATAGAAGAGATGCTCCACCTGGAGCACAGCATTTCACACAGTCTGGAGACGGGCCACAGCCCTAAAGAATCCTATAGGCTGCTCTGCGGGCACATCCGCACCATAGTGCCGGACATTACCGACCGGGAGCTTAGCCACCTGCTGGGATAGGCCAGTTATATCGCCTCCACGTCGCCGGCGCGCATCCAGCCCTGGCGGCCGTCAGAAATCTCTACCTTGCTCCACTCGCCCAACTGGTCCAGAATCTGGACCTTGGTGCCTTCGTGCAGGATAAAGAGCGACTTGCCGTCCTCGCCGGGGGAACTCTTCACAGACGATACCGGAATCATAACTATGGCCGAATCCCTGGCCATAACGTCGTGACGCTCGCTCATAGAGAATATGAACGAAGCCACGGCCAGCACAAACAGTATGCAGGCCAGAATGAACGACAGGGTGCGTGCCCCGCGGCGGCCAAAGTAGCGGAAGCCCAGCAGGCACAGCGCCACCAGCAGCATCAGAGCCACAGTAACCCACGCCCAGGCATTGCTGGAAAGCAGATATTTCACATCGCGCAGCCATTTGACCAGTATAAACTCGGGCACAACCTCTATGCGGTCCAATACCGACTCGCGGGCAATGTCCAGATTGTACTTGGCATCAGAATTGGAAGGATTCTGCTTGAGCGCTTTCTCCCAATAGAGTATTGATTCGCCCAGCTGGCCCGTCTTGTAATAGGCGTTTGCGATATTGTAGCACAGGCGGTCGGAAGTCTGCCCCATCTGCTCTATCTGCAGATATTTCTCCAGAGCCCCCTCCCAGTTGCCGGAAGAATAGTCTGCTGCGGCATCTTCCCATAGCGGCTCGCCGGCGGCAAAAGCGCCAGACGATGCCACCAACAGCGCCGCAATCACAGCCACGGCCTTCTTTGCACCGCGGGCGCCGCGCTTGACTCCCGACTCTATGTCGGTGATGGTCTCCAGCGCCTCTTTGTACTGGTCCTCCATCTGCTCCGGAGTGTAGTCGGGCGCATACCGCGCCGCTTCGCAAGTAGATATAATGTTCATAAGACGTTCTATTACAGGCTGCTGAACCCCACGCTGGGCAAGCGCCTCGCAGATATTGTCCTTACTCAGATCGGACACGGGCATAGTGAGCTTGTCGCTGATATAGCCCATAACGGCCTTGTGCAACTCTTCGTAATATGCCCCCACGAGACCCTGCTTGAGATAGTCCTTGCTGCGGCGCAGACGCTCGGTGGCCATACGGTTGGCGCGGCGGTTTCGGGTTCCGGCCACGTCGGCGCGGCGCGCACGGGCCTTGTCAAGTATGGCGCAGAGTATGAAGAACAGCGCCACAATCGCAGCCAGAATCGCGTAGAACGGCCACGAAGTGACAAAGAAACTGCCCGCCTTCTTGAGGCCGGGATTGCCGGTGGCAATATAGCGGATGTCCCTGCCGATATCCTTCACGCCCTGGCGCACTCCGCCCGGGACGCCGGGTGCGGCAGCGGCATTTTCCATCCCGTCAGAAGAAACCTTGATGGTGACGGCCGGAGCCTCGGTGGTCACATACTGCCCCTTGGAGATGTCGTAGTAGCTATATCTGATTGGACCCACTGTAAAATCGCCGTAGCTGCGGGCTATGAACGGATATTCAAAGGTCTTGCT
>JAFRRR010000082.1 GCA_017428035.1 Bacteroidales bacterium
CCACATCGATGCCGACGACTATATGCAGGACAGCTACCGGCTGATCCTGGGTCGCTACGTGATGTTCGGCATCAAGTGGAACTTTGGCAAGATGAACGCCGTCCAGAACCGCCGCGCCCAGATGGCCCAAGATGGCATATTGTTTTACTAACTCAGAGTGAATATGAAGAAAATATTATTCTGTTTCCTGATGCTGACTCTGCTGGTGGCGTGCGAACCAAAGCCCAGTGCTGTCACCAAGATATCCGGCACGGTGCCGGAAGGCGATTCGATAGAGAATGTTATTATTATGACCTGGGTGGAAATTACACCCGACAGCGTGGCGAAAAGGGCTGTGACGGTACCTGTGGTGGACAGTCGGTTCGAGGCAGAGATACCTACGTGCACATCGGAGTTTTCCAGCATCCTCACGAGCAGGCCCCCAATTCCTTTTGTCGCCGACGGCACTTCGCTGACTGCTGACCTGGGTGCCCGGCTCATCACTTCTTCATCAAAGAAGGGCGTTCAGTCCAGATTTATGGACTATATCAAGTTGGGAGAAACCCTCACCGATGAGATGGATAAGAAGGCCGCATCCCTAAAGCCCCGCCACGAGGCCGGAGAAGATGTGCAGCAGGAGGTCTTGGCCCTTAAAGAGGAATACATAAAGCGCGGCACCGCAATGCTCATTAAAACGATTAAGGCAAATCGCGATAATGTCGTTGGTTCTGATGCACTCTCTGATTTGAATGATATATGCGAGGACTTCGATTTGCTACGCGAAGCCGCTGGTATGCTCACTGACAGGATTAAGAATAATTCCTCTGCCAAGCTCACTATTGTTGCCATCGAGAAGCGGGCGGCAACGGCCGCAGGCTCCAAGTTCATCGACTTTGAAGTTATCCAAGACCAGGATCACCCCGAGACTTCAACCGTACGGCTCTCCGACTATGTCGGCCACGGCAAGTATATCCTGGTTGATTTCTGGGCCTCTTGGTGCGGCCCATGCAGGGCAAGCGTCCCCGAGCTTAAAAACATCTATGAGAAATATCGGGGAAATCGCTTCGATATTCTTGGAATCGCTGTTAATGATAAGCCCGAGGCATCGCTTAAAGCCGCCAAGGAGCTGGGCATCGACTGGCCGCTGATACTCAATGGTGATATGCTATACTTCAACAAGTTGTATGGCATAACCAGCATCCCCCACACAATCCTCTTCGGCCCGGACGGAACAATCCTTGCCAGCGACCTTCACGGTCACGCCCTGGATGCGTTTATTGAGAAGGTATTGAAGACGGAGTAGAATGTATGGGTTCATTGCTCCCAATAGCAGTAAAAATCTTCCACTGGGAGCATTTTGGGCCGATTTTGCGCCCAATGGCGGGATTTTTGCTCCATCGGGAGCACTGTCGAGTAGTATACACATGACTCTTTTCGAGAAAATCAGATTGTCGGCAAAGTATGGCGGATCGGTATATCTTGTGTCGGCCATTGTGACTTTGTCTGCAGCCGTAATGGTTATCGCCAGCAGGCCGCTCCTGCCCGTAGGCATCATAATCAAGCTGATAAGCATCCCTCTCATCTTCATTTTGCTCAATTCTATGGCCAGGCAGCAGGATATATACTTCTGGCTCAATCTCGGCATAAGCAGAATTGAGTACTACGCTATCCCATATGCGGTGGACCTTGCGGCCTTCGTCATTCTGATGATAATCTCATGCGCTATAGGCAATGCAATCTGAAAACACACTCCTGGTAGACAGCGTCACCCTCTGTTTCGGGAGCAAGCAGGTACTGAACGGCGCATACATCACCGCCCGCACAGGCTGCGTGACTGGCGTGCTGGGGCGTAACGGTTGCGGGAAATCGTGCCTTTTCAAGTGCATTATGGGCGGGATCAAGCCGCAAAACATCTTCATCCGGTTCAACGAAGAGAGGGAGACCGACTATGGGCACATAGGCAAGCGGATCAAGTATCTGCCGCAGCAGGTATTCATCCCCCAAAGTATGACCCTCGGCGAGGCGTTCGACCTGTACGGTGTTGACTACGAGGGTCTGATAGGCTTCGACACCAAGTTCTATTCTTACCGGGACCGCCCGATATACGAACTCTCCGGCGGCGGCATCCGCATTGCCGAGACATATCTCATCCTCAAAGCCAATGCGGAGTTCTGCATTCTGGACGAACCTTTCTCAAACATCGCCCCGAAATATGTAGAGAAGATGCAACGCCTCATCGAAGAACAGAAGGCCACTAAAGGCATCATCATCTCTGACCACCTGTACGAATCGGTGATGGAATCTACCGACGAACTGTTTCTGCTCAGCGGCGGCTACACCATCCAGATTAAAGAGCGCCAGGACCTGATCCGCCACGGCTATCTGCTGCGGTAAGCCATTTGCGACTGGAGCACAAACGGTTGATACTCAGTCAATAACGCACAATGACTCCACCTCCGAGAGTGGAGCCATTTTTCACAAGCAGCTCACACACTGCGACTTATGCTCCAGCTGTTTCGAACCCCAGCGCGGAGCGGCGGGGTTTGGGGCAGCGCCCCAGTATTACGGGATATTCACCTCGCGGACTTCTGAGAAGTTGTAGCGGCGTTCGCCGCCGACAGGAGTGGCGTAGTTGATGCGGGCGGCGGCACGGATGAAGACCTTGCGGTTGGGCTTGACGGTGCCGCGGGAAGATATGGTCAGAATCTGCCCCAGATAGGGTTCGAATGCCGATCCTTCATATTCCAGCACATTGGACCAGGCCTCGTATTTGTTGTCGCCGTTGCAAGTTGCCGAATAGCCCACATAAAGCCGCACGTCGGTCACATTAAGATATTCGGGCTTATAGTTGCCCATAGGCTCGATTGCCTCGCGGAACTCCTGCTCGGAGGTGCCGCGGGTAACTCGCACCTGTGCGGTGATCTTCCCTCCGGAAACCTCCGGATCCCCAACTATCTCCACCCGCAGGAAGGGCTGCACCCGGAAGTGCACCTGCGTGATGCCCTCAATACGGCAATCCACAGTGCCGTTGAATATGGTGTCGCCCTCGGGAGTCTCGCGCACAATGGGCACGAAAGGTCCGTCTATACGCACGTTGTAGAAACCTTTGAACAGTTTGGTATTCTGATAAGTGCCGTTGTCACGGGCGTAGAAATCGGGATTGTGGGTCACATTGGGGCCGTAACTGAGTTCAGTGAGCCGCACGCGGATGCCGCGGCCGTTCTGCTCGGTCTGAATCAATTCGCCCGTATAGGCGTCCACGATATTGCCGCAAATGGTCTCTTCGGGCTGCTCGTAATTGTCTATCTCGAACACCGAGCAGGACGCCATAAGTACGGCTGCAAATATGTATATGAATAAGCGTTTCATCTATCGGTTGGGTTGCTGGTCTATGAATTCACTCTTGGTCACCTCGCCGCCGGGGATGGCGAAATAATAGTTCACCGGCGAATAGCTGAAGGTCTTGCGGTTCTCGAAACAGATATCGAAGAACCACTTGCCCGCCTGCGTGGAATAGAAGGGATAAAGCCCTTTGAAGGCAAAACTGCTGCCGTCGCTCCAGAGGGAATGATCCCTCTGCTCGCCCCAGAAACCGTCGCGGTTTGCCTCGTCAATCACCCTCCAGCGGCGGATATCCCACTTGCTCTTCTGCTCGAAGGCAAGCTCTTTGCGGCGCTCTTTGCGCACAATGTCTCGACTGCTGTTGGTTGCCGAAAGCTTGGTGGAGATTTCCACGGCGCCTGCGCGGTTCTGGATGTCACGGATAGCGTCGGTGGCCACCTGCAGCATATCGTCGCCCGTGGGAGAAGGCACTCCGGCGATGGCCAGCTCCACACCCGCCTCTGCCGCTGCCAGCAGCACCTCGGCATAGCGCATAAGAATGAACGGCTGGTCGCTCTTGCCCTCGCCTATCTCTTCCAGCGGGCGGTCGGGATCAAGATACTTGCGCAGATAAAGGCCGGTCATAGTGGCCTCGGCGTTGGAGAAGAACGGCCCGTTGGCTCCGGCGGCCCAGCAGGTAATCTGTTTGCCGGTATTTACATCGGTATACGTCACGGGGCCGGTGTCCACATTGGGACTCAGATACAGCGTGCGCCCCGACTCGTCGGTGTACTGCTTCATATACTGATAGAAGCGGCCTCGCTGCGAGAAGTCATAGCTGTCGCGCAGAGGGGCGATGGGCAGCGGACCGGTGTAGATGCCGGTGCGAACCTCTATGCTGTCTTTCTTGAAGACATCTCCGGGGAAGATCACATAGGCCCTCAGGCGCGGCTCAACATTCTTGAAAAAGTCCATCGGATGCTCGTAGAGCAGATATGTTCCGAGGGTGTGGTTGGCACCGTCGGTAACGCGTATAGTGCCGTCGGCGTAGCGGTCAAAGCCGTCGTAGAGTTCCAGCAGGTCTTCGGTGGGACAGGTGCCGGCAGAAAGCGGCATACGATAAATCCAGGGCGAGGAATAGGCATCCAGACCGTGGGAGAGAATGGGATATTCATATTCCCTGACAAGGATATTCTCTGGAGAAGACAAATCCCGCCACATATCATTCATATTCTTGTACTGGGCCTCCGGGTCGCCCTCTTTCCAACTCTTTCGGTAGAGTGAATAAACCCCGGAATCCATAACCTCGCGGGCAGCCTTGTATGCCTCTGAAAAGTATTTGTTGGAGCACTCGAACCACTCGTCCTCGGCAAAGCCTATCACACGGATCTTGGTCTTTTCGCCAAGGCCCGTGAGGCGGCCGGCGACATTCTCGTTGTATTTGGCCACGCTTCCGGCATAGAGCATCGCCTCTGCCTTGAAGGCCAGGGCGGCGTAGCGGTTGGGCGTACCGTTAAAAGTAGAGGATGCCGGCAGGTGTTCCACCGCCAGGTCCCAGTCCTCGAGAATGGCATCCCAGGTGTCCCGCTCGCTGGAGCGGGGCTTCTCTATTTCACCGTCGAAAGGATACTTTATCTCATTCTTCACGATGGGAACGCCGCCGAAACGACGAGCCATCTGGGTGTAGGTATACGCCCGCACAAAATAACCCTGCCCCAAAAACTCGTTGAAAGCAGCCTCGGGATAGTTGTCCTTATACCTCGGCAGAGTCTCGATAAGGTGGTTGGCGTCGTGAATCAGCGTATATGCCCTGCCCCAAAGCGAAGCGCTCTCGCCAGTGAAGGAGGTGCAGATGTTGTCGCGGGTCACAGCCTCGCCGGTGCCTTCCACGCCCAGGCATCCCAGCCACGAGTTGCCGTCAAAGCCCCTCTGGGCGATATATTTGAAATCTTCCCAGGGCATCTGGGAGTAGAGACGCGCCAGATAGACCTGCAAGCCGCTCTGGCTGCTCATAAGGTCATCGTCGGAGACTATGTTCTTTGGCGGAATGTCCAGATTGACACAGCCCGCCATCAGCAATGTTGCAAAAAGTATGTATGTAAGTATCTTTTTCATAACGGGCCTAGAATGATAGAGTCAAACCAAAAGTGTAAGATTTGTTCAGCGGATACAGACGGCCGTAGTTGTCGGCCGGGTGCTCCGGATCGATGTACTTCACCCCGGTGAAGGTGAAGGGATTGTAGGCCGCAGCGTAAAGCCTCAGGCCCAGGTTTTTGAACGCGGACGGCATCGGCAGGGTGTATCCTACCTCAACCGCCTTCACGCGCAGATAGTCTATGGGCTGCACGTTGAAGTCGCTGTTCTCGTCGGCGGAATTGCCGCCATAGGCATAGGTTCCGGGAATCCAGGTAATCGTCTGGTCATAGATGTCGTTGGTCTCCTCTGAAGGGTGCCAGCGGTCGGCAAACTGCTCCAGCATACCGCCGCCGTGCTGGCCCCAGATGCCAAGCTGCGGCTCTCCGAACTTGACGCTGCCAAGTGCGGCACCCTGCATCAGCACGCTGAAGTCCAGCCGCTTCCAGTCACCCTCGACAGAGAGGGAATAGTTGAGCCAGGGAGAACCGGAGTATGTGAAAGGATGGGCGTCCTGGCCGTTGAACTGGCCGTCGCCGTTCCAGTCGAGATACTTGAAATCGCCCGGCTTGACGCCGTTGCCCTTGTTTTGGTCGTAGGTCCAGATATCTTCCCAGTCCTGGTAGCGGCCAACCACCTCGTAGCCGAACTTGATGCCCTGATAGCGGTTGTTCATAGAGTTGTTGCGCCATTCGTCGTAGGAGTTGCCGTATTTGGTGCTCTGGGCGTACGACAGGTACTTATTTCGGGTTATGGACATCATAGCCTTGACGCGGTAGTGGAAATCACCCACCGTGCGGGCGTGGCTCAACTCCGTCTCAAAGCCAAAGTGGCAGTCGTCGTTGATGTTCTCCAGCGGCGGGGTTGCGCCCACGATGGTGGGGAACTCGGAGGCGTTGCGGGCCATAAGGCCGCTGCGGTGGCGGTAGAACCAGTCGAAGGTAATACCCAGCAGACCGTTCCACGCCTCAAAATCGACTCCGGCGTCGAAGGTGCGGTTGGTATACCAGGTTATCAGTTCGTTGGGGAGCGCCTTTGGATCGGCCCTCATAATCCAGCCGTTAAGGTAATACAGCGGAGCGTTGACATTATAGAAGCCATTGTCGGTGAGTCTGGCTGCCGGATATGTATAGCCGGTGGCCCACTCATAGTCACTGCCGTCGGTGCCCAGGATACCGTAGCTGGTGCGCAGTTTCAACTGGTTGATGAAGCCCAGCGCACTGTCTTTGAACCACGGCTCGCGGCTGATGCGCCATCCTGCCGACACACTGGGGAAGAATCCCCAGCGATGCCCTTCGTAGAAGCGGGAAGAACCGTCGTAGCGGAACTGAGCCTCCAGCAGATAGCGCTCGTCGTAGTTATAGTTCAGTCGGCCGATGGCCGAATTATAGGCATATTCATAAAGGTCTCCCTGACTCACCTGATGACCCTCTACCGTGAGGGCGGTGAAATACGGCGACGAGAAGGCCAGGTTACCGAAGGCACGGAAGCCATTGCCGAACTTTTTCTGAACCTCCCAGCCCAGGGTCGCCCCGAGGTGATGCTTGTCAAAAACACGGTCGTAGAGCAGCAGTGCCTGCGCCACCCAGGCCCGGTTGTGAGTGTCCTGACGGGTCAGCTGGCTGGGCGAAGATGCCGCATAAATCTTTTGGTCGTATTCTCCGGTGAGCTCGTTCCAGGCGTATTGATAGTACTCCTTGCGGTAGGTCTCGTTTTCGGACACGCGGTAGTCGTAGCTGAACATTCCCTTGGCGGACAGGCCCTTGAGCACATCGGTCAAAGTACCGAAGTCGTAACTTAGCGACAGGTTGGCGTTGATGTTCTTTCGGTTTGTGGTCCTGTGGCCCGAGATGTCGCTGTAGATGCGCGCCACGCTGTTCCAGTCAAGTTCCAGATCCTTGTAGTTGAGCATTGTCTGCTCGGGGTCGGCATAGGCCTGCCAGATGGTGCTCTGCTTCCACCAGTAGCGGATAATGAGTTCCGGGTCGTCCAGCGGGTTGTGCAAATCTTCCAGGTAGCCCGAGATATTCGCCCCGAACTTGAGGCCGCGGGCTATATCGACGGTGATGTTGCTGCGCAGGTTATACTTGTTGTAGTTGGTGTCGCCGCTCTTCCAGAAGCCTTCCTGATAGAAGTAGCCCATACCAAAGTAGAACTGCATCTTGTCGTTACCGCCGCTGATACTGAGGTCGTGGCTGCTCTGCGGGGCCATATTCTGGATTATCAGGCTGTTCCAGTCGGTCCCGACGCGGGTGCCGTTGCGGTAAAGCTCCAGTATGTCGTCGGTGAATTCAGGAGAGCCACCCTCGATGCCGCCGCGGGAGCGCTCGTTGACCAGCATCATAGAGGTCAGCGCATCCATCTGGCGCGGCAGGCTGGCGGGAGTCTGGATAGTGTAGTTGCCGTTGTAGTTGACCTTGGTCTGGCCTGCCTTACCGGCCTTGGTGGTGACCAGGATCACGCCATTACCGCCTCGCAGGCCATAAATGGCCGCCGCCGCATCTTTCAAAACGGATACATTCTCTATGTCGGACGGCGCCAGTCGCTGGAAATCACTCATATCGCGGGGCACTCCGTCTATTACCACCAGTGGTGCACCCATGCCGCGGATGTCCAGGGACGCCGAATACTGTCCCGGCTCGGCCGTCTTTTGCCATACACGGACACCGGATACTCGGCCGGTGAGCATATTCTGGGGATTCTCCGTCTTGGTCCGGATCATCTCCTCACCGCCCACGGCCACCACGGCACCGGTGATGGAGCCTTTCTTCTGGGCTCCGTAGCCCACCACAACCGATGTTTCAAGGAAATTGCTGTCGGAGCTCAGCGAAATGTCGATTACAGAACGGCCTTCCACCGGAATCACTTTCGTGGCCATCCCCACGCACGAGAATTCCAGAGAGGCATCGGAAGCAACTTTAATGGTATACTGGCCGTCAAGGTCGGTCACGGCGCCGTTTCCGGAGGCCTTGTCCACTACTCCCGCACCCACAACCGGATCGCCCTGTGAGTCGGTTACCCTGCCTTTGACGGTAATCTGTGCCTGAGCAAACGCCGCGCCGCCCTGTGTCAGCAGCAATACGGCCAATATGATATGGAAAAATCTTTTCATAACTAATCCATTTCAATTTTGCAGATACACAACTTTTGCTCTCCGCTGCGGGTGTTGCCCTTGTGGATACCCAGGGCCAGGACAATATCCTGACCTTTGTATTCGGAGAGATCGTAGACAAACTCGGCATATTCCGCCGGATTACCGTTGCCTTTTTCGTGGATGAAACTCCAGCATCCGCCTGGTGCGGAAACAGCCGTAGCGGCTGTGTTGGAAACCGGTTTAAGAGCCGCCGCCTTGCAGGTCGCAAGCGGTACCGCGGTGACCTTGAACACCGTGGGGTTGGCGCTGGAGAAGGTACGGATATAGAGATGTAGCCGGTCGTTCGCATCGCTGATGTGAAACCGGCTGTAGATATACGATTCGGGGGTGAAATAGTCGCTATCGGCGCCGCCGCGGGTTTTGAGGGTGTAACCCTGTTCGTTTACCGGCTCGACCTCTTTGCTGATATATTGCAGCGCCCAGCTGTTGGTCAAATGGTTGGTCCCCGCCCACAGGCTGAAGCCCTGCTCGCCGCCGGGGTTGTGGACCCTGCGGGCGCCGTGGTCACCGTCTGAGGAGTTCAAAGTGAAGTTGCTGCCGGAGAACACAGTGCCGGTATTGGTCATCATTGAGGTCAGGTTCTCGCGGGTGAAGCCGCGCCACTCTGCCCCTGAAACCGGGGTTCCGGGCAGTGCATCGTCGCCCTTTACAGCCGACGGTGCAAAGCAGAACCGGCGGGAAACCTGGTGGAAATTGTTTTCTGACCAGTAGATGCCAAGCGCAATGACCACCTCCTTTCCCACATATCGGCTCAAATCAAAAGCAAATGACGAATAGTCGCTGCCGGCATAGGTATAGCGGGCTACATCTTCAACTGCAGACGCTCCGTCGGTCAGGTTTAGCACTTTGACGCCGAACTTTGCCGGAGTGGCCGCAGTAGCGTAGTGGGTACGCATATTCACATTGAATATTTTGTTTCCCTCTTCTATCTTCTTGCGACCGTAGGTATAGCCTATAAACTGATCCGGATCGGCATCTTCGTGCTGTGCGGCAACATTGACAAGTGCGCAGCCCTCCGCCTCGTAACGGAATTCACCCCACCACGAGAAAGCCGACATATAACCAACAGTCCAGTCGTTTATGCCGTTGAAGCCGGTGGATCCGCGATAGTTATTGGCAAACCAGTGCGGTGCATCGGCCAAATCCTGCCACTTCATTCCGGGGAGGACTTCACCGCCGCCCAGCCGCACCACAGGCATTTCTGCCACACTGTCCACAAAGTCGCCCATAGCAATCTCACGTTTGTAGGCGGAACCGTCGGCAATGGTATAGGTAAGGGTGTAATCTTTGAGCGGAAGCGAGGTAATCTCGAACCGGCCTTCGGTATCTGTGGTTACAGCCTTCAGGCCGCAGTCCACCCTGACGCCGCTGAGAGGCCGTCCATCCACAGCGCCCAGCACCTGTCCCCTGATCAGGGCAGCGGAATATTCCAACACCGGATTGAGCACAATCTCCTCTCCGCTTGCAAAACGTTGGGGATTGATTGTATATGCAACTGTAGCATAGCCCGGCAACGAGAATGTGACATAGCGGGCGTTGGAAGGGACATTCTCTATGCGGAATGTGCCGTCCCAGTCAGAAAAGGTCACATAGCGCAACTCGCGCTCCATATTCGTCCCCCTGAAGTAAACTTCAACATCCTCCAGCAAAGCGCCGAAGGAGTCGGTCACAGTACCGCTTATGGCAACTGTGCCCACGCTGCTGTCGTCCCACCAGCCGCGCTGTGACTCCCGTACACACGAGGCTGCAGGCACCAGTAGCGCCAGAGCTATAATAAATGAAAGATGATTTTTCATAGGCGGCGCTTATTTGATGGATTTGAGATATTCAAGCGTCTGTTCTTTGCGCTCCTGATAGCGCAGGCGCCAGATGAGCTCCTGCATAGAAACGCACACAAAATTCTCGGGGAGGTTTTCGACGCACTGTTGCACCGCATCGGAAGCTCTCAGTCCGTTCCAAGTACTCCAGGCATGCACTGCAACAGTGTTGAAAGACTGGTTCGTCTGGTTCTCTTTCTGAATGGTTCTGGCTATTGATTCCGGAGTGTTGAAGCCGGTCCACATCTTATAACTGGCAGTCACGCAGGGAATGTCATAACCTTTCTTGTTGGTGAACCAATATATTTTGCCGTGATCTCCGTCGTAGGGGTTACGTTTCACGGCAGTGATGCCCTCCAACTGATCGTTGGCATCCACAAACGCCTGCAGCATCTGCTGGGCATTGGCAGAAGAAAAGTCGCCCGCCATCACGTGCAGGATCTTGATGCCGTGCTGACGCATATGGGCGGCGGTGCGCTCTGCCACAAGCTTTATGCCTGCCGCACGGTCAGCGGCCGAAAGGCCCTTTGTGCAGAACTCATCTATATAATAATACCCGCCGCCGAAAGTCTCCATAATGGTACATTCTGCCGACGGCTGACGTTCTATAAGATAATTCAAACGGGTCGGGGCTATCTGCGTAAGCGACTGGCAACCCATCTCAAAGGCCATATTGACGTTCTTTGCCGATAGCAGCGAATAATAATCGCTTACAAAAGCGTCTGTAATAATCCACTGGTAATTGTCGCCGTCGGTAAGGAAAAAGCCCAGATAGTTGGCTTTTTTGTCATAGTCAATGGTGCGGGGATTGATGCTCTTCACCAGGATAGTGCTCTGGCGGTCACTGTAGTGACGCGACATAGCCCCCATATTATATGTCCAGTCGGAGGCCAGCATCATATGGCCGTGCCGCGAAACGGGCTCCACAAACCTGTCTTCGCCTACACCCTGCTCCCAGCCGATAATCTGGCTGTGGGGCTTGAGCCATTCCAGGATCTCTTCCAGCAGCGCAAAATTCTGGCCACCGGAAGTTGAGCCGTACCTTTTATTCAGATTGAACAGGAACAGGCCCTTCTGTATCACGTATTCGCGCATCTCGCCAGTTGTCACAGGCATCATCACAAGCGCCTCGTTGTTGCACTTGTCTTTGAATTGCGCCCACGCCTGGGCCGTGGTCATCTTGGTGCAGTCGCACTTTTTGGTGTAGCCGTTGCGGATAAAGAAGGCCTCGTCGCGCACATCCACGATTATGGAATTATAGACGTGGCTGGCCACCGCGGCGGCAATGCCACTTTCGGGATTATTCATCAGGTCGGTGAGCACATAACCGTCAAAAAGGTCGCGCACCGTGACATCGTAGCCGTCTATCTTGCCGTAAGTCTTGGTGGCCAGCTCCACGGCGGTCTGCCGCGAACTGATTTGTTGGCCGAAATCGGCGCGTTCCATATCATAGCCCGTTCCGCCGACCTCGATCCAGACTCCGACTTTGGTCTTGCCCTGGGCACAGGCGCGGTTCACCAGGCCGGCGATGGACTGCATCAGCAAAAAATTCTGCAGGCCGGTGTCGGGACTGCCATCGCTGTTGGGAATCTCCTTGTTGGCATAGTCGGAATACTTCATATACCAGAAAACCTCCGGCTGAAGATTATCTTCCGGAATGAAGAATTGCCCTGCGTTATGCAGCGGATCGTGCAAATCGGCATAGGCCACCGCATCGGGATTGGACTCAGGCACGCTCGGCGCAACGGGTTCATCGTCGGCAGGCATCTCCTTCTCCTCTACCCCGCCCCAGTATTCGGTTATCACTGGCGCCTTGGTGCAGCAGGCCAGAGCCGAGAGCAGGGCTGCAGAAGTAATGATTCTTAGTAGGTATTTCATTAGAAATTACTGATATATAAACTTATAAGTACGTGTCAGATATGGAGTTCCGGCATTGTAGTCGGTACGCGTTGCGGTGTCGATATCGCCGGCTGCGTTGAAAGAGTACTCTATTGCCGTGGTCTCGGGAGCCGGAATGTTGCCGGTAGAGGCGCTGATGCCGGTGACAAGCTTTTTGTTGCCGGGCAGTCCTGCGGCTATCCATACCGGGAAGTAGTCGGGCATAAGATAGGCCGCAAAATTCTGACGGTCATTATGGTCGCCGGCCGTGTATGTGGTTTTCAGGGCAGACACATTGGACGTTCTGGTGGCTTTGCTGCTTTGTGCGTTGATCTCGGTTCCTATTACCGACTCTGTAACAGTGCCTTCGGAAATGGCATAAACCTCGTTGTAATTCATTTTGGAGGTGTAATAACCCTCTTTGGCGGCAAAATCGGACTTGCATTCAGTGGATGTGACAACACCGGCCTCATTTACGCTTGTGGTGTAACTCCAGGCGCCGCTCCAACTGCCTTTGCTGGACAATGTGCCGGAGGTGGGATTGTACGAAACATCTATGTACCGGTTGGTGGCTATGGGGAAGAACTTTCCCTGTACCTTCATCTCATTTTCACCAGGATATGAATAGTTCAGATCCAGGACGACCTCTCTGGCCAGTTTGTCGGTCTTGACAAGAGTCAGTATCCGACCCTGCTCATCGTAGGTATATTCGTAAGTCTCTATCACACTGCCTCCGCTGCTGACCTCGACCATAGCCACCAGGGGCTTTTCGTGAGCCCAGATCTGACGGTCGGTCTTTTTGCCGTCCCCCTCCCCGCCTCCGTTGCAGGCGGCAGCAAGGGCGGCCATAAGAATTGCCGCAAACAAGTATAATGATTTCATATCCATCTTATTTATACAGAGTTATGTGCTCACCGTTGTCTACTATCGCAACCGAGGGATACGGCCGTCCGGCATTATTCAAAGCACCGTTATGGTTATAAAGATATTCGTAGGAAATGCGGCCGTGGATCTCGTGGTGCCACTCGTTTTCGTGGATATTCACGTATACCTGCTCTATATTGTCCGGATTGGGCGCAGCCAGAGTGCTGGTGAACAGATACACGATGCCCTGGAACACAGGGGCGAAAACCACATCGGCCATAGGGAAAAGCGGATAAATCAGCTCCTCGTTTTCGTGGTGGGAGTTGTCGCCTATGTGTACAACGCGCCAATCGCCAATCTGGATCAGATACAGCAGGCACGGCTCTTCTCCCTGCGCCGACATATATGCCTGGGTAGTTGCCACGCCTCCTATTAGCTGCGGCTCCAGCTGGCTCTCACTCCAGAAATGCTTCTCGCCCTCATCCTTTGTGAAATGCCGGGCCATAGTGGAGGGGCCCACAACCGGCTTGCCCCTGGCCATCATCATCCTGAAAAGATCCAGGTCATAATGGTCGCCGTGGGCGTGTGTCACATAGAGAACATCCAGCATATCTGCCAGTTCCTCTTTATAGAGATTGTCATACAAACCTTCGCCGTAGCAGATGTCTATGCCGATGCAGGCGTCTTTGGTGCGGAGCACCACGCCCGAACTGTACAGTTTGGCCACCTGCAGTTCGTTGCCGTCCGGGCGAGGGCCGCGCAGGAAACGGAAAAACTCCTCCCTCTTATTCTGCAGCCACTGCTTGTTGGCGGCGGTGAAGGCGTCGGCCTGGCCGCTGGCGGGGGGAGGTGTTTCGTAGTTGTATGTCACCTCGTGCATCGGGAAGTCGCGCAGGCGGCTTATGCCCCGGCGAAGCTTGTCGTACCGGTCTTCATAGTTTCTGGAAACTTTGGGGTGGCTTAGCGACGGCGGGTACATAGCCTCCAGTTTATTGCAGAAGTTGTGCACCTGCGTCATCCAGATGTATGGATTGGACTTGTAGGCAGCCTCCAGCTCTACCATCAGATTCTGAGCCATATAATAGGCGGGCTCTCCCACAAGGTCAGTCTGGAAGGTGCGCAGATAAGAGAGCATCTGGGAATACAGGGCTTCGTTGCTTGCCGACTGCCAGATATACTGGGCCTTGGCCGTACCGGACGACAGTACAAGCGCAACGGCGACCGCCAGAACTGCTTTTTTAAATGACTTTCTAGTCTCCATAGACCAAATTGGCGTTTTTAGTGGCACATACATCACCGCCGGCACCTGACCAGCTTCTGGCACGTTCGGCATCTATGCAACGCACCAGCAGACGGTTTCTCACGTTCTGTCCGCCGCCGCCAATCAGGTAGCCGCCGCCAAAATTGAAGAACGCCTGAGGGTCGTTGTTTAACTTTTCTATAGAAGATATAACCTCCGGCTGCCAGCCACGTGCCGCATTCAAGCGGAAGAATGCATTGTTGCCGGCACCGTCTTCCTTGACAAAGAAGTAAACGTTGCTGTCGGTATCGCAAGCCACGTGGGTAAAGTTCAGGAAACTGTCATTACCGTTGGTGTAGGGGACCAGAACTGTGGGGGAGGCAGAAACGGAAGAAGGATCGGTGCGGTTTACCAGAGCCTTGTTCTGGGACGCAAAAAACATCCACTTCTGGTCGGAGGTGAGGCAGGGCGACCATACATAACCGTCGGCAACTTTTGCACTGACGGCGGTTTGGGCCATAAGGTCAACTTCTACCATAAGACCGCCGTTGCAGGTGAACCAGCACTTTGTCTGGCTGCTGTTTATCACGGGGGAGGTTATGTCGGAAAGATCGCCCGACGGACAATCCATCACTTTTACTTCATTGAATCTATTTCCTGAGAACGAGAGGAATCTGATGCCCTCCGCCCCGTCTTTCAGGCTGCTGGCCATCACAATCTGGTCATTTCCATACACCGCCAGCTGGATGTGGGTGGTTTCTACCGGATATTCGTCAAGTATCTCGCCGCTTGCTGCATTGACAGCAATGAGCCGCTTGTCCGCCGCGGGGATGAAGACCACACTGCAGTCGTTGCTCAGGGCGGGACCGCAACCGGCAATGGAAGATGCGGAGGTGCAGGTCGGCACGGGAATCTCCCACATCTGCCGGCCCGCTGCCGAAATACAGAAGATATGCTGCTGGTTTGAACAATAGATATCTCCGGTGACGGGGTTGACGCTGATGTCGCCGCCGTTGTCGTTCTTGCCGTCGTTCAGATTGAACAACATAGAGACTGTGCCCTCTACAAGATCTATCTCATAGAGGCGACGGGCACCGCGGGTAATGAAGTATGCGCGGGTGCACTCCTTGTTGAACACCGGATAGGTATTGCGCGGGTTGGCCCCGTCCAGGGCTTCGTTTATCAGCCATTCCTCGGCATTGTACTTAACCTCAAAACGGATTGGCGTCCCGGCGTAATCGGCGGAAACGACAACCGAGTTTTCACCGCCTTCTACCGGGGCGAACGATGCTTCTGAACCTGTCAGGCTCTTGCCGGAGGCCTCCCACTTGATGTTGGAGGCATCTGTGTAGGCGGCGGTGTTGATGTTCCAAAGAGCCTTTCGGCCGGCATATAATTTACCCTCAGGCATTTTCACCAAAGGTCCCGAACCCTGCACGAAGAACTGCTGCGAGGCAGTGCGCTGCGGATTTCCGGCCCCGGCCGTGATGGTCACCGGCCCGGTGTTGCCGGAGGCAAATGTCACAATAGCCTGCCCTTCTTCAGTAGATTCCACTGTAGCGAGGCTTGCGTTCGAAGAACGCCACTCCAATTCACGGTCGGAGGTATTGGCAGGTGAGTACGTCACAATCAGGGTATATGTCTCGCCCGCATCGGCCAGCAGAGTGAAACTGCTGCCGTTGGAGAAAGCCAACGCTTCCACGGGGATAGAACTTACCTTGATATGGCATACCGCCTCAAAGCCACCGTCCTCTGTCCTGGCCAGGATGTCGCACTCGCCGCTGCCAACGCCGGTAACCACTCCGCCGTCAACTGTTGCAACCTTAGAGTCTGAACTGCTCCAGATGATGTTCTTGTTGGCGGCATCGGCCGGCTCAATGGTGGCCGTGAGCGTCTCTGTGGCTCCTTTACCTATGGTCAGCGACTCGGCGCTGAGGCTGATGCCGCTCACCGGCGTCTGATTTATGACCACTGTGACGCTGCAGGTACCCTGCACTCCGTCTACCGTGGCCGTTATTGTGGCAGAACCCTCCTTTATGGCCTTGAGGGTTCCGGCCTTGTTTATCTGCGCCACCGTTTCATCGCTGGATGACCACTCTGCATAGAGCCAGTGGGCATCCTGGGGGGTGACATCGACCTTGAGTGAGAGCATCTCTCCCTCCGTTATGGTTACGGACGGCGGATCCACCGCAACCCCGGTGACTTTTTTCTGCCCATCCTCCTTTGGAGAGCAGCCGGCCAACAACAAAAAGCAGACAGAAACCACCAATAGCTTCAGCCCGCAATTTGCCGCCACAGAAACAGCGCGCTTCATTTGTTAAAGTTCTTTAATCTTGATGTTTTTGAAAAATACCTGATGGCCGTGGTCCTGAAGCAGGATGTAGCCCTCTTCGTAGTTGCCGAAGTCGGGCCAGTCGCGGTATTTGCTGTAGTCTACAAATGCATCCCACATCTGGTTGTTACGCTCGTATTCCACAACCTTTTCGCCATTCAGCCAGTGCTCAACGTGGTTACCGTCCACCACAATCATTGCGGTGTTCCAGCCGAATTTATCCTTCAGAGGCTCGTGCTTGGAGGGGATCAGGTCGTAGAGAGAGGCCAGGGTGCGGTTGCCGTTCACGCCCAGCTTTGCGTCGGGATGGTTGTCGTCGTCCAGAATCTGGAACTCGCAGCCAATTGCGCTGCCGGCTCCGGTGTTCAGGAACGGATCCACAAAATACTTGATGCCGCTGTTGGCGCCCTCGGTCATCTTGAAGTCGACCTTGAGCACAAAGTTGCGGTACTTGTCTTTGGTGATGATGTCGCCGCCGTTGGCGCTTTCGGCGCCGTCACCGGCAAAGACATAGAGCAGGCCGTCTTCGGTGATGCCCCAGCCGCCCTCAGGGAATTTACCCATATTGACGGGCTTGGCGCTCTGCCAGCCTTCGGTGGTTTTGCCGTCGAACAGCAACTTCCAGCCGTCGACCTCCTCGGCCTCGGTGAGGGTATTGGGCTCGGCGGCAGCTTCCATAGCAGCATACTTGCCCCAGCAGGGCTGTTCGCACTCCTGATTGCAGCACTCGTCGGCTTTTTTGCACTTGGGGCAGTTGCAGGAAGAAGCCATCACCGCCACGGCGGCGATGGCCAGTATAATGACTTTTTTCATAGTTGCTTACATCTTGTAGTATTCATCCCAACCCTTGCGGGGCAGACGGTCTGCCAGCAGGCTGTTGGCGAACGGATCGTTCACTATGGTGTTGCTTACGCGGTCGAAGGTGAGCTTGCGGCCGGTGCGGATGGCTATGATACCCAGGCAGAATGTCTGGCACATAGGGCCGAAAATCTCAAACGGGCTGCGGGTCTTCTCCTCTCCCTTGCAGGCCTTGAGGAAGTTTGCAAAGTGATTGGAGGGTGTGCCGGGAACCTCGGGGAGATAAGGAGCCATCTCTTTGGCCTTCTCCTTGGGGATAATGCTCAGGGTAGCGCCGTGGGTGCCGCCGCGGAAAGTCAGATTCTTGCTGTAAATGACCTTGCCGGGACTCAGTGACGAATCTTCACCGGGAACATTCTGTCCAGAGGCGGGAACGTCGTCCTGAACGGCGGTCCTGCTGCCATAGCCTTCGGGCAGCGGCGGGAAGTTTTTCTCTCCGTCGTACCAGGTCAAATCTACCGGCGGCATATCGCCGCGGGCGGCGAACTTGAAGCGGAGGGTGGTCTCCTTGGGGAAGAAATAATCGTTGTAGTCGGTAATCTTGAGCGGATCTATCTCGTACGGCAGACCCAGCTGCAGGAATTCGTGGCAGGTGTCAATGATGTGTGCACCCCAGTCGCCAAGGGCTCCCAGACCGAAGTCGTACCAGCCGCGCCAGTTGCCGGGGTGATACTTCTCGTTGAAATCGTGGAACTGTGCGGTGGTGTTCCAGAGGTTCCAGTCCATACCTTCGGGAACGGGCTGCGCCTCGGGGTAACGGTCGGTGTTGGGATCGTAGGGATACCAGCGGCGCCAGGCGTTGAAGAAGGCATCGATGCGGTATACATCCTTGATGATGCCGGCTTCCTGCCAGGTCTTGAACTGCCAGTAGTTGGCCTCGGAGTGGCCCTGGTTGCCCACCTGGGTAGCCAGGTTGGGATGACGGCGGGCGCTGTCCATCAACAGCTGGCACTCGTAGAAGGTGCGGGCCAGCGGTTTCTCTACATAGACGTGTTTGCCCTGGTTCAGCGCGAGCATAGTCACGGGGAAGTGGGAGAAGTCTGGGATGGCGATGCACACTGCGTCGAACTCCTTGCCAAACTCATCGAACAGCTTGCGGAAGTCGGTGAACACCTTTGCGTTGGGGTGTTCGGCAATTGTCTGCTGGCTCTCTTTGCTCAGCGGGTCCACATCGCAAAGAGCCACGAACTCACACAGTCCGGTGGCGTCGAACTCGTGGATAATCTGACGGCCGCGGTTGGCGATACCTATGGCTGCCATCTTCACCTTTTCGGGCTTGGGTTCGGGCTGAACTTTTTTCTTTTTGCGGGGATCCATTGCTTCCATTGCGCTAAGGCCGCTGGTGGCCGCAATCACGCCGGCAGCACCTGCTGCACCGACCTGTATAAACTTGCGTCTTGAAATGTTACTCATAACTCTTGACTTATATTTAGATTATTTATGTTATTGTTATCCTATCCTTTTCAATTCATAATATGATGGCCTTCGCAACACCTTGATTGCTCTATACAATACTCCGGCCGTGCCGCGATATGTACCGCTGCCCACCGGCGTACCGTCCAAGTGATACCACTCATAAAAGCCGCCATCAACGGTGCGCTGCAACATCGGTTTCAATTCATCATAAGCTTCACGAATCATACCATAGCGCACCAATACCTCAATCCAGCGGGCGCCGAACCAGGTCCAGTCGCCGCCGTTCTGATATTGGTAAGCCCCCATCATAGGGTTGGCGAAGAAACCGTCGGGATAAGCGGGGAAAAGCGTGAGGCCTATGCTCTGCGCCCCCGCCGCCTTCATATTGGCCAGCATCCGGCGGTTGGCCTGCGCCACCTCTTGCTTTGTGAGGATGCCCGCCAGCGCCGCCACGGCCGTGCCGCCGTGATAATAAATAGCATCCTCATCAAAATCCTCCGGGAAAGGCGATCCGTTAAGGTAGATGTGGGGGCGGAACTTTTGGCGTTTGGCATCCCAGAGATGGGTTCTGATGTTCTTCCTGAGGGTATCCCTGAGGTTGAGCCAACGGTCTGCAGAGTCGCTGCCGCCTTCCAGCATACACAGTTCGTCTAGCGCCAGGGCGAACATAGCGTTGTCGTAGATGTCTATTGTGTAGTGGGTATTTTCGTCAATCTCCACACCCCATCCGTGCTCGGGCTGCACGTCGCCCCAGTCGGCCGTGGTGGCGCCGGTAATCAGGCCGTAAGTGTCGTTCCACTTTTCGTGGCGCAAGTATGACATCGCATCTTCCAGATGCTCCAGCACCGTTTTGCCGGCTCGGACTTCTTTCAGATAATCATAATCGCCGGTAATGGCCACATACTGCGCAACGGCCTGGACAAAAGAACTCTCCTGATCAGTTTCCACGGTGTTCTTATGGGCAGCCATTCCGGGACGGGCCTCGCAGAAACGATATTTATAGCCCAGATTGTCGGCCGTGGCCACCTCCACAAAGGCGTCTGGGATATTGCCGTCCTCTGCCTGGAAGTCGATGAAAGTATCCAGCACTTCGCGGACCTCGGCGCGCGGCATAACCTCCAGCGAAAGCTCTATGAAGGTATTGAAATCGCGGATCCAGATTTCTTTATACACGCTGCCGGCATTGAAGCCGGTTGCCGCCAGGGCTTTGGCCATACTGTCCACCTGCGCCATAAGCTTATCCTCTGCTATGGTGTGCTTAAGCGCCGCCGTCTGAGCGCAGGAAGCGGTCAGAAACGCCACGACAAATATGGTCAGAAGTCTTCTCATTTGACCTCAACGGTAAATCTCTGTTCCGTCTGGCGGAAACCGCCCACAACCAGCGTGTATTTGCCTGCCGGCACATCTTCCGGCAGATTGTTGATATCTATGGTTCGGCTTTCGCCCGGCATCAGGCAGAAGAAGTTGTCGCTGTAGAACGACGGGCGCACAGCCTTTCCGTCGGGACCCAGCCACTGCAGGCGGGTGAAGAAGGCCACGGTTCTGGCGGGATTCTTAAGCGCGACAGAAGTCACGTGCTCGCCGGCGGCATCACGTCCCTGGGAAACCTTGGCGCGAAGCTTGATTTCCGGCAGGTTGTTAATGGCCTGGAAACCGGCGGTGCAGGGGCCGCTGACAGTGTTGGGGCCCTTGTATTCGTCGGTAGAGCGCCAGTAGAAGCAGCTGCCAATCTCTTTGCCGGCGGCGTTGAACAGGCGCAACTTAATGAAATGAACCGGATATATATCGGCCGGGAAGTCGAGTTTAATCACGTCGCAGGCGGTGCCTTCGGCGGGAACATCCACCCTGGCCTCCTTATACAGGACGCGGCGGCCGGGAACGTCAATCACCTCGGCGGTGACCTTGCAGCCCGGCAGCGCCTCAATCAGATCGCTGGAGACGGACACGGTATTCTTGATATAGTCGAACTGAGGGTGTACCGGCTCGCTGGCGTTGGCCATAGTGTAAAGCGCCGCGGTGGGCTCCAGGCTCCAGTGCCACATACGGCTGGGAGTCTGGGGAATGGGGCTGTTGTGGAACCAGAACAGATAGCCGCTGCAGAAACGGTCGCCGCTGCCAAGCTGGTTATAGCGCCATACATCGCTTATTCCGCGGTACATCATCGCCCCCACAAACTGGGCGCGCTCGGCATATTCATCAATATTGGAGGACTCGCCAAACTGGTCGGTCATATCCTTGTAGAGGGTGGTCATCTTGTAGAAACGGTTGCCCTCCATATAGTCCCACACGGGGCCGCCGATGGGCCACCAGTCCTTTTCGGGCATCATCTCCTTGATGCACTCTGCGGTCGGGAGGCACGGGGCGCCGTATTCGGGGTTGAAACCGTCCACGCGGCTGCCGCGTTCCGATGCGGTGTTCTCGTAATAACTCATAGGGTTCACCGTCTTATACGGACTGCCGTCGTGCACGCCGTCGCACTCGCTCTGCATCTGGTAGGGCAGCGTGCCGTCCAGCATATTTATCAGCTCGGGAACGCCCTGAGTGTAGGTAGATTCGTTGCTGCAGACATAGAATGCCAGGCACGGATGGACGCGGGTACGCCTTACGGCCGATGCCACATTCTTAAGGTAAACACCTTGATCCACAGGGTGCTTGGTGTCGCCCGTCATCCAGAATTCCTCCCAGACCAGGATGCCCAGCTCGTCGCAGAGGGAGTAGAAATAGTCGCTCTCGGTGATTCCGCCACCCCAGAGGCGCAGCAGGTTGATGCCGGTCTGGGCGGTGTAGCGCAACTGTGCGTAGATGCGCTTGTCGTTGGCACGGCACATCGCCTCGGGAATCCAGTTTGTGCCCTGGATGAATATCTGACGACCGTTCACGTAGAAGGTCTTGGAATTGTCCGGGGTGTTGCGGTCGGCGCGAACCTCGCGGATGCCGAAACGCAGGGAGGCCTCATCTACCACAGTGCCGCGGATCTTAGCCCTGACCTTTAGATTATACAGATTCTGGGGGCCTTTGTTTATTGGCCACCAGAGTCTGGGGTTCTTGATTTTCAGCTGCGGGAATTCCTCCGGAGTGAAGACCACCTCGCGTTTCTCGCAGCGCTGGAGTTTCACCGGCTTGGAAACCACTATGCCGGTCCCTTCTATCTCCGCCTCGACATCAAAGTCAAGATTGCCCATAGTGTTGTTGAGCACCTCCAGGGAGATGGTTTCGGCGGCCTCGTCGTAGTCCGGGTGGCTCACTTTAGAGCGGACAAACGGATTGAAGATGCTGGCCTCTCGGGTCTGATATATCTTGATATCCTTCCAGATGCCGGTGTTGCGGTCGCGTACGCCGTCGCAGAAAGTGAAGTCCCAGCCGGCGCTCATAAGCATAGTCACGTTGCGGCCAATCCAGCCGTCGCCGCCGTTGTGGAACTCCTTGCCGGCACCCCATTCACGGGCTGCCAGTGTGCCGGGGCTGTCAATCGGGGTCACCTTTATGGCCAGCACATTCTCTCCCTTGAGGCGGATGAACTCGCTGATCTCTACCCGCTCCTCCCAGAACATACCGGTCCAGGTGGTCAGCAGGCGACCGTTGAGCCACACCTCGGCGTGGTAGTTGATGCCGTCAAACTGCATCCAGATGCGGCGGCCGTGGTCTGTCTCGTAGGGGAAATCCAGCTTGGTGCGGAACCAGTAGGTGTATTCGTCGCGGCCCGCCTTTGAAATGTCGGGAATCAACCCTTTTTCTATCTCATTATTGTCGCCGAAGTACGGGTCGGGATAGACGCCGTTCTCTACCAAGGAGTGCAGCACGGTGCCGGGCACAATGGCCTCCATCCAGTCAGAATCGTCGTAGCGGATGTCCGACAGCTTTTCTGCCGGAACACCAACCTCGCTTGCCTTTTTCATTTTCCACACAAAGTCACCTCCGTGCTCTTTCCTGGATTTGAGGATGTGGATGTAAGGGCGCTCCTGCGGTGCAGTGAGGCTAAGTTGCGATGAAGCAGCACTTTTGACCGGCTGCGCCTCTTTCTTGGCACTGAGCGGTGCAGAGGAAAGGGTCAGGGCAATGAGTGCGGCTATTGCCGCAGTGAGGTTTCTGAATCTGGTCATAAACAGCGTGTATTAAAGGTCACTCGATTGACTTTAAGGTCAAAGGTAAGTATTATTTTGCAAAAAACGCACACCGGATAAGGGTCCGATGTGCGTCTTTTTGCAAGTTTTTTAATTGTGCTATTCAGCCGGCGATTCAGGGGCGGGTTCGTCGTCCGGCTTGGGCATATAGGCCGAATGGTCCTCTGCCTTTGGAGCCTCGGGTGCAGAAGCCTCTGCGGGTGCCTCCTCTGCGGGTGCTTCACTGGCGGGTGCTTCTGGGGCCTCGTCTGCCTCAGCAGCAAACCTGCCGCAAAACTTCTCACGTTTCCCGGCCAGGATCAGGTCGGCCTTCTTGGAGAAGAAGTCGTACATCACGCCTTCTACAGCCACCATAATGGCAGAGCAGAGCAGGCCGCCAATCAGAGCCAGAGCAGGACCGACTTTGGGGATGGCGCCCAGGATACCGCAAGCCAGACCGCAAAGCAGACCGCAGAGCAGCACCAGGAAAAAGATGCGCCACTTGTTTCCGTAGGTGCTGTCATAGCTCAGGCCCAGCGCCTTGAGCGGCGACACCTTCTTGTCAATCAGGAAATAGATTGCAAAGCTCCAGGCGATGCCAATCACCAGGGCGGGAATCAGCATAAACAGCGCCGCGGCGGAAATACCCATGGAGAGCAAGCCAAGAAGCAGGAAGAATCCGCCAAGGTTCTTGAAGTTATCCTTGTCAAAAATGGCAGTAGGATTGATGGTTTCACCACGGCCGATACCGATGACTGCTTTGTACAGTCCGATGGTAGTGCCCACGTTCAGGTATGGAATCCAGATAGTGAGGACATAGAGAACCACCATCAGAAAAAGCGGTAAAAAATTCTTGAGACCATACTGAACGCCTTCGCGGATGGTCTTCATAATGTCGAGTTTCTCAGTTACCATAGTTATTTGTGTTATGCGTTAGCCTATTGTCTAGCAAATATATAGAAAACCCTCGATTATTCCGTCACCTCAAGGTAATAACTTACCGGGCGGAAGCCGTCGTTGCAGCTGATCATCGCGCTGAATGGGTTTTTCATCCAGCCGTCGAAGAAATCGCCCTCTCCGCGGGAGAGCGCCTCCACAAAACTTTGCATACTTTTCCACGCTTCATTACACATCCCCTTGGGCTTAAGGCCGTCTACCGACACCCACTCCTGCCCTATCGTCACCTCGCAAGCGTGCTCAATGGGATTCTCGTAAATCTTCATCAAATCGGGATACTCCGTCCGCCGCACGGCGGTAATTTTCACTTTTTTCATAGCAATGTCAAAGGTAGGCATTTTTGTCTGGAGCACAAATATCTATCATTCAATGCTTTCCAGATAATCGCTCCATCCGAGACCCATTAGCGATTACTCACAACATTCTGTCTACCAGAGTATTATCCTCCAGGTTAATGTGCAGGTACTTTGCCACTTTCTTTGAACTAGCACCCGTATATATGGCAAGCGGCTCAAACAACTCGAACCTCTTCTCGTCGGGAAGACGCAACAATGCATCGATGCTTTCAAACACATTTGACTTCAGCAAGAAGTTGGTCATTTTGCTATAAATCTTATCGGAGCCCGACACGAAATCTTCTTTAATTGAGTACTCGCTTCCCTTGGTCGTATTGATTGCTGCAACCATCTCGTCATATCCGCCAAAATAGCCAGCAGCTGCATTTTCTCTTTCCGGTTCAGCGTATTCAGCATATTTGATAACTGAATGTACGATATCGGCTCTTCCAAAGACCTTAAATACTTCACCACTTGGACGGCGTGACGCAAAGACGCGCTTGCCTTATCTATTTTCAACGGTTCTGAAAATGGATTCTTGCTTGCTCCATATGCAAGGAAATTCCACATCGACTGCTCAGGCCGGTCACACAACTGCTTTTCTACCGGATTGTTGTACAAGTATGTTATCGCACTTCTTATGCTTTTGGATCCACTCTTGCTGGCAACTCCGAACGGTCTTTTGAACAGTTGCCCCTGCAATCCGTGCCAACTATTGTATTCCCTTGAGAACCACGAGGTGTAGTATCGCACAAAATCCCCGAGAAGCCCTCTGTCCGGCACATCCACTAGCACGTGAATGTGATCGACCATAATACAAAGCCCCAACACTCTGACCCCAAATCGGCGTGCGGTTATGGAAAACATTGTAAAGAACACCAGACAGTCCTTTACAGAGTAAAAGATAACGTATCCGCAATAATGCTTTTGATAGACGTGCTGAACAGCACCTATATGGAAAGAAAGCCGTCCCTTCATATCTCTTGTTGTTTGTTTGTGTAAATATCGCAAGAGATTGAGGAAAGACCAAATCTATTTTATCCGCTGGAGGATAACACACAGTCCTCCTGCAAGTTACAGACAATCGCTCAACAAGTTTTGATGGAGCGATTATTCACACTAGGCTGATTCTCAGCACCTTAGGCTCCAGAGCCGCTTGTCAGAATCGGGTCGGGAAGGTCAAAGGATCCGTAGAGTTGCTCGCTGGCGGCGCGGCAGCCGCCGTTGCAGAACTTCAGGTGGGCGCAGGAGGTGCACTTTTCCGGGACGACGGCATAGCGGGCAGTCACAACTGGATCTGAAAGAATCTCGCCGATTGGCCTGTCGTAGATGTTGCCCAGAACGTGGGGCGAATGGTTGCAGAAACGCACGTCGCCGCGCCAGGAAACAGTAACCGGCCTGCGGTTTAGGTCTGCACTGCACCCTGTGAAAAAGATGTGGGGATATGCTGACGTTTCCACAACGCAAACAGGGGTGCAGACTCCGCTGACAAAACGCATATCAGTGTTGGCGGCCGCGAAAGACTCCACGTCGGCAAAAGCCTGCTTTAGAGCGGCCGGATCCAGCGCCAGTTCGTCTGAATTCTTGATTCCGTTCCCGCCCACGTTGAAGCGGTTCACCATTACATTTCTGACTCCCAGGTCGCGGATCAGTTTCAAGGTATCAGAAACACCCGGCGCATTTACTTTGGTGATTACCAGCACGGCATAGGCTCCTTGCGGCATCAGGGTCGCAGCCCGCCACAGCGCCGTCCGGGCCTTCTCCCAGGAGCCCGAAAGAGAAGTCAGATAATCGTGAATGCCGCTATCTGCACTGAGAAGTGGAATCTGGATGGCGCCAACGCCCAAACTCTCAAAATTGGCCAGGGCGTCCGAAGTGAGCAGAGTGCCGTTGGTAAGAATGTTTACATTGCTGCCGCGAAGGCGGGCAAGCATAACCAAATTGTGGATATTCTTGAGCAGCATTGGCTCTCCACCGGAAAAGGAAACCGTGCCCACGGCAGCCTGGGAGAGCAGTTTGCGCAAAGTCTTGCGGGCCAGCGCATCAGAGGGCGCGGCTATCGGACTGCTGCCGTCACGCCAGTAATTATAACAAAACCTGCAACACTGGTTGCAGGCATCTGTCAATTCGTAAACGATGTTCCCTATGTGGAATCGCTCCTTCATCAGTGAAGGATTATTGTTTCTTCTCCAACCAGAGTCTTCTCTGCTTCGGCTTCAATACCATACACCTTTATGGCTACAGACCCTTTATAGTCAGTTTCTGCAATCTCGATTTCAAAGGTTGCCTCCCACGAGCCCACCTCCCCTTCTTCGCGAACAAAGGTCTCACTCTGGAGTAATTCAGGTTCAGCCCCGTCTGTCGCCAGCGTTATCTGGTACTCACGAAAAGTCGGGGACAATACCATTACCTGGATAATATCGCCGCTCTTCAAAGTCTGGGCGTTCTGCTCTTTGGCAGCTACTAATACTTGATTTTGCGGCGCCACGGGATCATAACAAGTGACCATCGGCCCGGGCCCCTGGCAGTTGGCGGCCGAGAGGATGGCCCACGCAGCAATCATAGCCCCTCCAAGTTTATACTTGGTACGGATGGCCCTGGCATTTTTCCCTTTAGATAAAAACACCCACAGAGAGACTGCAGCAAAAGCAATTCCCAGCACGATATAAACAAAGAGCGCCTTGGTTTTCATAGTCGGTTGGATTGTTTATACAGATTAAATGCTTGCTGGCCACAAATCTAACAGAAAATCTACAGAATCTGCATTGCTATGTGCGCACAGGCCTCGGCATCGGCCAGGGCGTGATGGTGATTGACAAGGTCGTAGCCGCAGGCGGCGGCCACTGTCTGCAACTGGTGGTTCTCGATATTCCAGCCGAAGTGGCGGCGCGAAGCTGCCAGCGTGTCATAAAACTGATAGTCGGGATAGTCCATCTGATATACGCGGAAGGCGGCTTTGAGACATCCTTCGTCGAAACGGGCGTTGTGGGCCACCAGCGGCAGTCCCTCGATAAGGGGTTCTATCTTTTCCCAGACGAATGGGAAGACAGGCGCATCGTAAGTATCCTCCGGGCCAAGGCCGTGCACCCGCCGGCAAAACCACTGATAATACTCGGGCTCGGGATGGATCAGGCTGTAGAAAGTGTCGGTGATGCACCCGTCGCGCACGACCACCACCCCCACGCTGCACACGCTGCTGGGGCACTCGTTGGCGGTCTCAAAATCTATCGCAGCAAAATCTGTCATCTACGACAGTACTCTCACAAAGGATTCCGGCAGGCAGATGTTTTCCACCCCCACAGCATCGGCAAAGAGCGGCGCTATGTCGCGGTCGCGGAAGCCGGCGATGCCGCAGCCGATGCGGGTCACATAGAAAAAGAGCTCCTGATGCGCCTTGGCAAAGGCGATGAAATCGTCTACATAAGGCCTAATGGTCTCCACCCCGCCCTGCATAGTGGGGATGGCATAACTCTGACCTGTAAGGCCCACACCTACGCCCCACTCGGCACCGAAATTCTCGTATGCAATGCGGGCCGCGCCTCCGCCGTGCTGCCCGGCCAGATTGCTGCCGAACACAAAAACTTCGTCGTCTGTCAATTCTGTAATAAGCACCGGCGTGAACTGCGGCCGGATGATTCCGTTATATCGTCTGACTGTTTCCATAATGCTTTTTTACTCCCAGTTTGCTCTCAAATTTTTAGCCATAAATCATTGTCCTGACGCCAAAATTGAATAGCTTTGAATATTAATTTCAAATAATTGGTTTTATGCTTAAAATCGGCGACAAAATGCCCGCCTTCGAGGTAATGGACCAGGACGGGAATATGGTCAGCAGCAGCGATTTCGTTGGCAACGGCCGCAAGACCATCATCTATTTTTATCCCAAAGACAACACCAGCGGCTGCACGGCCGAGGCGTGCAGTTTCCGCGACAACTACGCCGCCCTGGCCGCCGCCGGCTACAATGTGGTGGGCGTGAGCAAGGACAGCGCCAAAAGCCACACCGGATTCAGGGCCAAATACGAGCTGCCGTTCCGCCTGCTGGCCGACACTTCTATGCAGATGCTGCAGGACTTTGGCGCCTGGGGCGAGAAAAAGATGTACGGAAAGACCACGATGGGCACACTGCGCCGCACTTTCATCTTTGATGAGAACGGCATTCTGACTCGCATCATAGAGAAGGTCGACACCAAAAACGCCGCCGGGCAGATTCTGGAAGGCTAAGGCTATGGACGAAAAGCTGCTCTCCCGCGTAAAGCGGATGGAAAAATCATACGACAAAGTGTCTGCTGCCGCCGCAGATCTGGCCGGCGCCCTGGACGCCTTTGACAGGCTGCAGGCCGACATCAGGCGGCTTGAGAAATATCAGTCGTCGGGCCAGTGGCTTGGGGACTACGAGGCGGACGAACGGGGCGAAATCCCATCCGGCACCAAACGCGGAGTGCTTTCTGAAGACGGACTCTACAATCTTTTGAGCGACATCGACGCCCTGCGCGAAAGGCTGGGCAAATAGCACACATTTATGGCAGAAACAACCAAAAGAATGACGGCGCTGGTGACCGGCGCTTCCCGCGGAATAGGCCTGGCGATTGCCCGCGAACTGGCCGATATCGGATACAATCTGGCGCTGGTGGCCCGCAGCGAAGGTGCGCTTAAGCAAGCCGCAGCCGAGATTGAAGCCGCCGGCGCGGTCAAGGTAAAACCCATCGCGGCCGACCTATCGAACGAAGAATCCTACGGCAGGATCGTAAAAGAAACCGCAGCAGCATTTGGCACCCTGGACCTGCTGGTGAATTGCGCCGGACTGGCGCAGCAAGGCAGTTTCACCGATGTAGAGCCCGCTGAGTGGGACAGAATCTTTGCCGTCAACGCCAAGGCGCCGTTTTTCATCTGCAAGGAGGCCCTGCCCTGGCTGAAACAGTCGCAGAAACCCATCATCATCAACATAGCATCTGTGGTGGGATTCAAGGGATATATAAACCAGAGCGTTTATTCCTCCAGCAAACACGCCCTGACCGGCTTCACCAAGGTGCTGGCCAAGGAGGTGCAGCCGTTCGGCATCCGCGTGCACCTGATTTCACCCGGCGGCGTGGCCACCGAGATGGTGAAGAAGATGCGCCCCGACATCAAGCCGGAGGAACTTCTTCAGCCAGAAGAAATTGCCGAAATAGTGCGGTTCCTGGTGACCCGCAAGGGCACCGGCACCATAGACCAGTTTTATCTGCGCCGTTATTCCTCTCTCGCGTTCGACTAGAAATCGGACACATTAAGGTTTACCAGATTCGTGAGGCTGCCCAGCGAAAAGCCTGTGGCGCCCTCCACGAAATATTCTGCACTGTGGGCGGCGGCATCGGGCCAGGTGTGCGCCGCTGCAGGGCTCCACTCCACCACTTCTCCCTCAAAATCCACCAGACCGGAGAGATTCTTGCCGTTTATCTCCGGCACTTTGGCTTCGCTGCCGGTTGCGGTCACCACAAAACTGCCGGTGGAGGCATACTGGATGATGGTGAATTCGGCCGTATCGGTGGTCTCGCTGCTGAAGACGGTGATGGTGGCGGTGCGCCTTGCTCCGGAGTTGGAATCAACCTGGAACTCAAGGGTATAAGGGGTCAGAGACTTGGTGCCGGCATACTGCACCCAACCCGCAGGGGAGCCGCCGGACGTGATGCTGACCTCGTATTCCACGTTGGCGGCTATCTTAAAATTTACAACTCCTCCCTTGCAGCTCATAAGGCTGGTGGTGTGCTCGTCGGTCACCACAATGGCCCCTCTCGCATTGAAAGTTATCTTTTTTAGCAACGTCTTGTTGCCGTTGGTCACAATCACGCTCACCTTGTCGTATTCAAAATCTACGTTAGAACCCACAACCACCGTGATGGTGCCCTTGAGGCCATTTTCGGTGACCTTGGCCTTGAGGCCTGAGGTGGGCAGCGCATCTATATCGGCACTGCCGGTGGCCGAGGTAATGGTGTAGGATATGTTGATAGTGCTTCCGGGGGTCGCGGAAACCGAAGTGGAGGTGGCAAACGAGATGGAGAGTTCGCCCGCAATGGGCACCACAATGGTGCCGCCGGCTGCCAGCTCCAGTGTCAGGTTGCTGCCGTCGCTGGTCACGGAGGTGAACATAGAGTCGCCTGCATCACCTTTCTCGCCTTTGTATGAGATACCGGTGTCTTCAAATCCGTCACCGTTGTCGGCCCACCAGTTGCCGTTGTCGCCCAGCTTCCACACCGTGCCGTTCTTGCCGGGGGTTCCGGGATCACCCGGGTCACCGGTGGCCTTGCCGTATTTGGTCCACTCGCCGCTGCCGTACTTGACCCACCAGTAGCCATCCTCTATCTTGAGTTCCGGGGTGATGCCGTTCTGGCCGCCGGCAGCGAAGGGCTGGCCGGCATTGTCCAGCATAATCTCTCCGCCCAGGGTCCAGTAATAGGCCCCGCCCTCTCCCGGCACGATGCCGATTATGGGAGCGGGCTCACCGGGGGCGCCGGGTTCGCCCTGGCTGCCTGTTGCCTGGCCGTATTTGGTCCACTCGCCTTCGCCATAGCGGATATACCAGTAACCGTCTATGATTTTAAACTCGGGGGTGACGCCGGGGGCACCGGGAGTGCCGGGATCACCTGGATCGCCGGGGGCACCGGGGGCGCCAGGTTCACCGGGATCGCCGTCCTTCCCGTCTTTGCCGTCCTTCCCGTTCTTGCCATTGTAAATATTCTTTACGCCGCTCTTGCTGAAAGTTATGGCATAACCCACAACCTCGCCGTTCTCTTTGATTTCTGAGATGCCGGTGATCACCTCGGCGCCTTCCAGCACGCCGGCAATGCCGTCTAGGGCACTTATGTTGCTGGAGAACTGCTGGCACTTGCGGTCCAGCTCGGCCACCTTGTCTTCAAGTTTTGAGACGCGGCCCTCTATGTCGTCCAGATTGACGCAGGCTGCGCAAACCGATGCGGCCGCCACAATTGTCACTATTCTATATCTTTTCATAACTGTATGATTTACTTGGTGATGGTGAATGAAAAAGGATCTTCGGCACTGCCTATGGAGATTGTGTATGTGCCGGAGGCCAGACCGGAAAGACTGATGGCCACATTGCCGCCGCCGGTGGCGGTGCCGCTGGAAACGGCCGTGCCGCCGGAGTTTTTGACCTCCCAGTTGGCCGGATGGGCAAATGTCAGCGTGAGGATTCCGCCCGCCTTGTCATAGGAGAGCGAAGTGGATGCCGCGGTTTCGGCCGCAGAATAGCCCGCCGTAGGGTCGGGCTCATCTCCGCCGCCGGTGTCTTCCATCACAATAATCTCTGTGGTACACCCCGCCCCGGAATCTATGATGCCTTCGTTGTGCTGCCCCACATAGCGCACCTTGATGCGGTCGCCGGGGGCGATGTCGCAGGTTATGCGGCAATACTTGCTGGCCGCCCTGTAGCTGTCTATCGGTATCGATGTTGTATATGCTGTGCTGATATCCTGCTTGAAATTGCCGTCTTTGTCATATAGTGCAAAGTACAGCGAACCGCTGAAGTCGTTGACCCTGGGGCCGAACCATCCGGCGGTACAGGTAAACGCGACATTCTTTTCAATAGTTTCTGTGTCGGCACTTATGCCGGAAAAGTCCCCGTTGCTCAGATAAGTGATCCAGTCTCTCCCGCTGCTGGTGCCGTCTCGGTCGGGTACCAGTCCCACAATCACCGTTTGATTGGCAGAATAATTCCTGCCTGGCACATCGGGGATAATGTTGTCCACCACGCAGTAGCAGTTGCCGTAAGAACTCCAGCCCCAGTTGAAATGGAACCGGCCCTGCTCATCGTAGCCGTCCAGAATAAAGGCGTGACTGTAGTTTGTAGCAGGATTGGCGCCGCTATAAATGGCAGGTCCGTAATTCACAAGTATATCCTTGAGAAGATTGCTCCACCCCTCTGCCGTGTAGTCCGCACGGCTGGCCTCGTAGGCCCCCTTGTCATATTTCATATACTGCTTCATCGCAGCCATCAGCGTGGTAGAGCCGGCAGATGAAGTGCTCAGGCCATAGTCCATTCTGGCAATCGTGCCCATATCGTAGAGGAGCGTAGCCACCTCCTCTGCCTGTGAATCGTCATAGCCGCCTCTGAAGTCAAGCGGCATATTGTCCCAGTTGTAGGTGTGGCCAAGGTCGTGCGCCGGGTAATCGGGGCCTTCCTGATATGGCACGCCCGGGCCCGCAGGAACCGTACCCACTCCGGCATCGGGCCAATGGAAATACCTGGCGATGATGGACCCCACTACAGCCACGCAGCCGGTGAGGCATCTCTGGCCGCCGATTGTGGGACAATGATTGTTGAACGGTTCGGTCTGGTCCCACAGCGCGGTTTCGTACTGAACCGCAGGCGGGAAACTCTTGGGCCGGGGATTTGCCCACTGATTACGGACTTCCTCGCTGGCGGCAGTTCCTTCCGGAACCATAGCTATCTGCTCTTCCAGTTGGGAGAACCACCACGCCATAGCCTCCGGCATCTCTTCCCTGGAGGGGAAAAAGCCCTGATCGGAATATGCCAGCACGGGCGTCACGGCATCGTTGAGGGAGATAACCACAAAACCGCCTCCTTCGCGATTAAAAGCCGCATAGGCCGGCGACTGCTCCCCGGCCGGCGTCACCTTGGCGCCGGCAGATGTAGATGCCCGCTTTGCATCTCCCCTGAAAAAAGCCGCCGCAGTCTCCGCCGCATTCTCGCGGGATACGCCGCCGGCAAAAGCAGGCAGCGCCGCCAGAAGAATCAGCAGCGAAAGCGCAAGTTTTCTAAGGATTTTCATTTTTGGACCATTTCTACCGTAAAGTTAAGTATATTTGTGATTATGAAACAATTCTATTTCTTTTTACTCTGTGTCATTATGACCGTTTCGTGCAATGCAGAGAGCGGCTATATCAAAAAGCCGCGCGTAAAGACCGACCACTATACACCAGAAGTTATGCGCCTTATGGGCAAGGTCAGCGACCCGCAGCCTTCGCCCGACGGCAGCAAGATTCTATACGGCGTGACCTACACCAGCATAGAAGAGAACCGCGACTGCCGGCAGCTGTTTGTAATGAACGCCGACGGCAGCGACCCGGTGCAGATTACCAAATCAGGCAGCAGCATCTCCAACGCCCGCTGGATCGAGGGCGGCGAGAAAATCGCCTACCTGTGCAAGGGGCAGATGTACGTCTGCAATGCCGACGGCAAGCACCCGAAAAAGGTCAGCAAGGTAGAGCGGGGCATCGGAGAATTCAAACTTTCGCCAGACGGCAAGCAGGTGCTTTATGTCTCCGAATTCAAGAACTTCACCGCCCCCACCGACCGCTATCCCGACCTCAAGAAAGCAGAAGTTCGCACCATAGACAATTTGATGTACCGCCACTGGGACCACTTTGTGGAGTATATCCCCCACACTTTCGTGGCCCCGTTCAAAAAAGGCAAGGTGGGCAAGGGAGTGGACATTCTGGGAGATGAACCCTTTGAACTGCCCACCGAACCTTGGAGCGGGCTGGAGCAGCTCAGCTGGAGCCCCGACGGCAAATTCATAGCCTACTCGTGCCGCAAACTCACCGGCAGGGATTACGCCTTCTCTACCAATACCGACATCTACCTCTACGAGGTGGCCACCAAAAAGTGTGAGAACCTCACCGAAGGTATGCCGGGCTACGACACCAATCCCGTTTTCTCTCCCGACGGCAAAACCATCGCCTGGCTTAGTATGGAGCGGGGCGGCTACGAGGCCGACCGCAACCGGCTTATGGTCATTGACCTGGAGACCAGAAGGATGAAAGAGCTCACCGCCGGCTTTATTTATAATGCCGACAGCCCCGCCTGGAGCCCCGACGGCGGCAGCGTATGGTTCGCCTCTGTGGTAGAGGGTCTCGGCCAGATTTGGAAGGCCGACCTGGCCACCGGCAGTCTGCAGCGCGTGACCCCCGAAAATGAATGGTATGACTTTGGCGGCCCCGTCTTCACCAAGAATGAACTTGGCGAAGATGTGATTGTGACCACCAACGTCTCTATGCTTCGCCCGGCAGAAATCGTTTCTGTGAATCCCGCAGACGGCAGCTGGCAGCAGCTTACCCACGAAAACGACGAGATCCTCGCACAGCTGGAAGAAATCAAGATGGAGTCGCGCCGCCTGACCACCACCGACGGCGGCCGGATGCTAACCTGGGTGCTCTACCCTCCCAAATTTGACCCGAACAAGGTATATCCCTCTATCCTGGTGTGCCTGGGCGGCCCGCAGAGTTGCTTCAGCCAGGAGTGGTCCACCCGCTGGAACTACCGCCTGATGGCATCGCAGGGCTATATCGTGGTGCTGCCCAACCGCCACGGCACCACCGGCTTCGGCCAGGAGTGGTGCGAGCAGATCTCCGGCGACTACACCGGCCAGAATATGCGCGACTACTTCACTGCCGCCGACGCCCTGAAGGCCGAGCCCTACGTGGGCAAGATGGCGGCTATAGGCGCCAGCTACGGCGGCTATTCGGTCTATAACCTGGCCGGAATCCACGAGGGGCGCTTCAGCGCATTCGTGGCCCACTGCGGCATCTTCAACGAAGAGCATATGTTTATGGAGACCGAGGAGATGTGGTTCCCCAACTGGGATAACGGCGGCATTGCGCAGCCCGATGTGCCGCAGGCCGGCGCCCCGTGGAGCGACAATCCCGTGGCCCGCAAACTCTACGACCATTCTCCCCACACTATGGTCAAGAACTGGGACACCCCGATAATGGTTATCCACGGCGAGAAAGACTACCGCGTGCCATACGACCAGGGCATGGCCGCCTTCAACGCCGCCCAGATGATGGGTGTTCCCTCGAAAATGCTCCTCTTCCCGGGCGAGAACCACTGGGTGCTCAAGCCGCAGAACTGCGTATACTGGCACCGAGAGGTCTTCGACTGGCTGGACCGCTGGTGCAAGTAAAACTGAGTTTTTTACTATCTTTGAGCCCGAAAACCCAAGGAGATGGATTTACTAACCCCCATAGTCAGGCAATACTTCAACTACCGCATACGCGCCGTAAAGCGCTATGCCACAGAGTTTGAGGCCTTGCAGAAAGACACCCTGAAGATGCTGCTGCACGAGGCGGCCGACTCCGAATGGGGCCGTCGCTACGGCTATGGAGAAATTAAATCGTACGAAGAGTTTTCTTCCAGGGTTCCGGTGAGCGACTACGCCGACCTCAAGGACTACATCCACAGGATGATGGAGGGCGAGGAGGATATTCTGTGGCCAGGCCGGGTCAAGTTTTTTGCCACCTCCAGCGGCACCACCAGCGACAACATCAAGTTTATCCCGGTGTCCGGGCGCGGACTCAAGCGCTGCCATATGATGGGCGGCCGCGATGTCACCGCCAGCTATCTGCACACCCATCCGCATTCCCATATTTCCAAGGGTTATTCGCTTATCCTATCGGGTAATTTCAATCCCAAATACACCACCGACAAGGCCAAGGTGGGAGACGTGAGTGCCATTATGACGGCGGCCATAGGGTCGTTTGCCAGAAAGCTGCTTCACATAACGCCCCCTACCCACACCGCCCAGATCCGCGACATCTACGAGAAATACGATGCCATTGCCGACATCATCGGCCCCAAGAATATGGTGTCATTTTCGGGCACTCCCGACTGGAATCTGGTGCTGGTAAAGCGCACTATGGAGCGTTTCGGCGCAAAGACTGCAGAGGAGCTGTGGCCCAATATGGAGTTTTTTGCCCACGGCGGGATGAGTTTCCTCCCCTACGAGCCCATTTTCGACAGGCTGTTCCCTTCCGGCAAAGTCCAGTATATAGACACCTACAATGCTTCCGAGGGCTTTTTCGGCGTCCAGACCGACCCCGACGACACGGCAATGACACTGATGCTGGACTATGAGGTGTTCTACGAATTCATACCTATGTCCACCTACGGCAAGCGCGGGGCAAAGGCCATCCCCCTGTGGGAGACCGAACCCGACGTGGAATATGCGGTGATTATCTCCACCTCCTCCGGTCTTTGGCGCTACGACATTGGCGATGTAATAAAGTTTACCCGCAAGGCTCCCTACAAGTTTGTGATTGTGGGCCGCACCCATCAGTACATAAACATCTGGGGCGAGGATCTCTCTATGCAGCAGGCAGAAAAGGCCCTGGCCGACACCTGCGCAGAAACCAACGCCTCGGTGCTGGAATTCACCGTGGCCCCGTATGTAGACGAAACCACCGGCGGCGGCTATCACCAGTGGCTGGTGGAGTTTGACAAACGCCCCAATTCCCTGGCCGATTTTGCCGCAATCCTGGAGCAGCATCTGCGCGAAGACGATCACGACTACGAGCATTTCAGTGTTGCCTCCGGCGGCATTATGGAACCTTTGGAGATAATTGAAGCCCGTCCCGGCCTGTTCTACGAATGGATGAAGTCCAGGGGAAAATTGGGCGGCCAGCACAAAGTCCCCCGCCTGTACAACGGACGCAAGCATATGGACGCGCTGCTCAAAATGAACAAACAGTGAAACCGATTCTGAACACCCTTGCGCTGGCAGCAATACTGCTGGCTTTCCATCCGTTTTGCAAGGCCGGCGACGCTGTGCCCGCCTACCTGCAGCCTGTTGCAGACCATCTCTCGCGCAGTGATGTCAGAATGATGCCTGTGAGCGGGAATGATCTGGAAGTGATTACCGACGGCTCCCGCCAGTGGGAGCTGATGCTGCACGACATCAACAACGCCCGCAAGTCTATCTATATGGAATATTACCGGTGGACCAACGACGAAGCCGGGCAGCAGATTCACGATGCCGTGTTGCGCAAGATTCGAGAAGGGCTTGAGGTAAAAGTCCTGCTCGAGGACCTCTGCAACCCTTTCTCTCCCAAGAGCTATTACGAAGAGCTCAAGGCGGCGGGCGCACAGGTCGCCTTCTACACCGACTTCGAGCGGCAGCTGTGGGAAGTCCTCCCGGGCATCAACAACCGCAACCACCGCAAAATCATTGTGATAGACGACTGTCTGGGCTATATCGGCGGGCGGAATATCGGCATTCACTACCGCGACACCTGGCGCGACACCCATATGCGGTTCAGCGGCCCCGCGGTGGCCCAGCTGCGAAAGCTCTTTATGGATATGTGGGTTTACAGGCACGCCCCGCAGCAGAACAATGTCACAAACAATACCGTCGAATGGAAAGAAGTTGTGACGCCGGCGTCGGACCCGGAAGAACCTTTCCCTTTCCGGAACAAGACTATGCAGATTGCCACCAGCGGCGAAGGCGACACCCTGCTTGAAAAATCGGTGTGCCTGATACTGCGGCTGGCAAAAGAATTCGTATATATCCAGTCTCCTTATTTCTGCCCCACCGACACCTTGCTGCACTCGCTGCAGGCTGCCGCACAGCGAGGCGTGGATGTGAGGGTGTGTCTCCCCAAGGAGTCTGACTCGGGTTTGATGACTCTCGCCAACCAGTCGTACTACGAGGAATGCCTCTCGCAAAAAATTCGCATATTTGAATATGAACCTCGGTTCAACCACTCCAAGGTGGTGCTCTGCGACGGCTGTTTCTCTATGATCGGCAGTATGAATATGGACCCGCGCAGCCTGTGCATCAACTACGAAGATATGGCTGCCATATATGACACCGAGGTGGGCGAAGCCTGCCGTCTGGAATACCTCTCGCTGCTGGACCAGTCGCACGAAGTGTCCCTGGAGGAGGTTCAGGCCTGGCCAAAGAAAGAAAAAAGCGCCAGGATATTCTGGCGCTATCATTCAGGTCAGCTGTAAAGCCTAAAGATCTATATCTTCGTCAAAACCGTCTGTGATGATGGGGATGGTGTTGGGAGTCTGAGGAACTGAAACAGACACGATGCTGTCCACCACATAGCGCTGCATTCCGCGCCAGGGCAGAGCCCCGTTATACTCTTTGTAATGCAGCTCTACCTGCTTGCCGCTGCAGCGCATCAGTGAGTCGGCAACCGACTTTTTCACAACGGAAAAATTGAACTCGTTGCTCTGGATGCTGCCGCCGCCGCGGGCGCCTTTGAAACCTGTCTGGATTAGACGGCCTTCGTAAGTTTTCCAAACCCAGCCTTTATATACAATCTGGTTCAGTTCGCCGGCCTTTACGCCCGAGCCAAACACAAAGTAGTACTTGATGTATACAAATGCTGCCGCTGCGAGTATAAGCAGGGTCACAATTATCGTAATGATCTTGGACTTTATGGACATAGCTTATTCTTTCTCTTTATTCTTGATGCAACGGATGCATCCGGCAAACGGCCTTGAAGACACCCAGTTGTTCATATAACCCACGTTTGCCTGATTGTTGACCTCGTTGAGAATGAGTGCATACCACATCTGCTCTGAGTAGTGGGTAGAGCAGAAGAAGTAGGTGGTGGTCACATAACCTCTGGAAGCAAGATATCCCTGGGTAGAAAAGCCATTTGAATATCCGGAGCCGCTGCCCTGGATATAACCAGCCTCGCTGCCCACAAAACCGGCAGCCTTAAGCATAGGGAGGGAGCCGCAGTTGCGGGATGCATCGTAATAAGGAGCGTCCTCTACAACGGGCACCTGTGTATTCTGGCACTTGCCCACCAGCGCCATAAACTCTGCCAGTGTGGGGATATGCCAACCCTCGGGGCAGATGCCCTGGGCGCCTTCCTGCCTCTTGGCGGTAGTCTTGGTGATATTGGTGTTGAAAGCCACTGCATCGGAATACAGCAGACCCTTGGATATGATGCCCTCGGTGGATTCGTCGGGCTGGGCAGCAGAGTCGCTGCAGGGATACCATACACCGCAGATGCCGTCGCCAATGGTGATACCTTTGTTGGAGAAGCACAGGTTGTCTATCATCCACCAGCGGCCGTCGCCCATCTTCTTGATTCTGTAGGGCCTGCCGCCAATGATAAGTTCGGGGGAATTCTGGGTGATGACCAGCTGGTCGGTGACATCCGTTTCATTGCCGTGCGCAATCACGTTCAGCACGAACTGGCGGTCTTCGTCGCCCTCATATTCATCTATGGTAACGGTTATTACGTTGCCTTCTAACTCTTCTTCATCGTCTTCGCCTTCACCTGAAGGTGCAGGGGTCTCCTCCTCGTCTGTCTCTTCTTGAGGAACACCGGACATAGGCTCTACGGTGACACCCTCGCCCTCCACGGAGATTTCCCAGGGGAAATTGGAAGAAACGGTGAACTTATATTCTCCGCCGATATAGTCGGCAGTAAAGACTTTCTTGTTGAAAATAACATACGCGGGAGCCCCCTGGGTCAGGGTAAGGGAAGAAAGAGCATCTCTCTTGGACCCGTGGGCAACTGCAGTGAAATAGTGCTTGAGAATGCTATTGGTCTGGTTTCTGTCCACATTCACGGTAATGGTCTGGGTGCCTGGGCCGCCGGTCCACTGGGATACCGTGAGCAGATCGATGTCATCACTTGAGCATATAATCTCCCAGTCGCAATTGGCTGTGACATCAAACTCAAGGACACCGCCTCTGTAACCCATTTCTTCGCTCACCTTGTCCAGGCTCACCTCGGGAACCTTTTCGCAGGAGACGAATGCAAAAGCTGCAGCTATCAACAAGACTATCAAATACTTTTTCATATAGAAAGAATATAATATTCGGAATATCCGTGCGAAGTTAGTGAAAAGAGAACAAAATCAAATGAAATATACCGAAAAGTTTCATTACCTTTGAAAAAATCATTGGTATGATACAGATTCATTGCAAGAATACCGGCACCACCAAAGAGTTCCCGGAAGGTGTATATCTGTTTGAGATTCTGGAAGAATTCAAATCTCAGTTCAAACGGCCGTACGATATTATATCAGCAAGGGTAAACAACGTTTCCCAGGGGCTGCGCTACAGGTCGTACAACAGCAATACCGTGGAATTCCTGGATTTGCGGGCCGCCAGTGCAATGAGGGTCTACTTCCGATCGCTATGCTTTTTGCTGTGCAAAGCCACCCACGACGTGATTCCGGGCGGACGCGTATATCTGGAGCACCCCATTTCCGGCGGATGGTACTGCAACCTGCGCAAAAAAGGGCGCGAAAAAATCACTGAAGAGGACATTTCGCTGATCCGCAACCAGATGCAAGAGCTTGTAAAAGAGGATATTCAGTTCCACCGCCGCGACGTCCCCACAGAAGAGGTCATCAAGATTTTTGCAAAGAAAGGTTCCGACGACAAGGTCAAGCTTTTCGAGACCAGCGAAGAGGTCTATAACGAATATTACACCCTGGGCGATTTTGTAGATTATTACTACGGCCGCCTGGTGCCCTCCACGGGCTACCTCAAGCTCTGGGCCCTGGAGCGGTACCACGACGGAATGCTGCTCCGCCTGCCCGACCGTCACGACCCGCACCGCCTGGCTCCGTTTGTGGACCAGCCGCGCACCTTCAATGTCTTCGCAGAGAATCTGCGCTGGAACATCATTATGGGCCTGAGCAACGTGGGCGACGTGAACCGTGCCTGCCAGAGCGGTCGTGCCAGCGAACTCATACAGGTTGCCGAGGCGCTTCAGGAAAAGAAAATAGTGCAGATTGCAGAGCAGATTTTCCGCCGTTCGCGCCAGCGCAAGAACCCGCTCAAGGTGGTGCTTATCACCGGTCCCAGCTCCAGCGGCAAAACCACCTTCTGCCAGAGGCTCAGCGTGCAGCTCAAGGCCTGTGGATTGCATCCGCTGTCGTTCTCTACCGACGATTATTTCGTTAACCGCGTGGACACTCCCCGCCTGGCCGACGGCACCTACGACTTTGACAATTTTGAAACGGTGGACCACGCCTACCTTGAGAGCGACGTGCAGAAACTCCTCGCCGGCGAGAGCGTGGAACTGCCTTCCTACAATTTTGTCACCGGTATGCGCGAGTATTCCGGCCGCAAGACGCGGATGGGCCGCGGCAGCATCTTGCTGATAGAGGGCATCCACGCCCTGAATCCCGCCCTGCTGCCTTCGGTAGACGACAGCTGCAAATTCCGCATCTTCATAAACACTATGACCAGCACCTCGCTGGACAACCACAACTCCATTCCCACCAGCGACAACCGCCTGCTGCGGCGCATCGTGCGCGACTACAACAAAGGCGCCTTCACGGCCGTGGAAACCATAGGCCAGTGGCCCAGCGTGTGCGATGCAGAGGAAAAGTGGATCCTGCCCTACCAGGAGCAGGCCGAAGTGATGTTCAACAGTGCTTATCTGCTGGAATTCGCCGTGATGCGCAACCACGCCGAGGCCATTTTGCGCACGGTGCCCAAGAACCGCCCCGAATATAGCGAGGCACACCGGCTCTTGAAATTCATCAGGTATTTCACCCCCGTCTCCGACAAGGAAATCCCCCCTACCTCGCTGCTTCGCGAGTTCCTTGGCGGCAGCAGTTTTGCCTAGGTATAAATCAGATATCCCGCTATTCCGGCAAGCACGATGGTCAGTATCGGGCTGGCCTTGGCCCACATTGTCAAGGCAAAGGCGGCTGCAAAGATTATCCAGCTGATATAGTCGGGGAATGTCGTGGGTGTGATCAGCACTATTGTCGCTGCCGCCAGCAGGCCTATCACCATAGGCTTGAAACTTTGCAGGACGGCAGAAAATACGGGATTCTGCCGCAGCTTCACGTACAGGCGGCATATCCAGTAGGTGATCAGGAACGACGGCAGTACCACCGCCGTTGTGGCCAGCATAGAGCCGGCGATGCAGGCCGCCTGACCGTATCCCATCGCCTGTATCACGCTGTAGCCTATGTAGGTGGCGCTGTTGATGCCTATCGGGCCGGGCGTCATCTGGCTTATGGCTATGATGTCGGTAAAGGCTTCGGCCGTGATCCATCCGTGCACGGTGACCACCTGATGCTGAATCAGCGTCAGCATTGCATAGCCGCCGCCTATGGTGAACATTCCTATAAAGAAGAATGTGTAGAATAGTTCAAAGAATATCATTGCCGGCCCTCCCTGTATTTGGCCACGAAAGCGGCAATGACTCCAACCACCAATATAATATATATCGGGGAGACCTTCAGAAAAGCGATGAGGGCCATTGTGGCAATGGCGAGGATGCCGTACACCCAGTTCCATTTCTGGCGGAGGGCCATTTTTATGGTGGGCACGGCAATCAGCGCCACCACCGCCGGACGGATTCCCTTGAATATGGCTTCCACCACGGGATTGTCTTTATAGCCCGTGAATATCATTGCGATGGCCAGGATTATGAAAAAAGGCGGAAGAATGCTGCCCAGGGTGGCGACAATGCTGCCCTTGGTACCGCCCAGCCTGTAGCCCACAAATATCGCGGTGTTCACGGCCATCAGCCCCGGCAGCGTCTGGGAGATGGCCAGGATGTCCATAAATTCATCGTCGGTCATCCATTTTCGCTTCTCCACCAGGATGTCCCGGACCACGGCCACCATAGCCATACCGCCTCCGATAGTGAAGGTGCTGACTTTTACAAAGGTCCAGAAAAGGTTCCAGTTGCTGCGCATTCAGGGTGTTTTTGAAATTCGTTGCGAAATTAGTTAAAAAAATTTGTGTGGAAACTAAAAGTTATTACCTTTGCAGTCCCTTTCGAAAGAGGGGTGCAGTTGATTGAATTATTGGAAGACAAAAGTACAAGCAAGAAAGTATATTGTAGCATACAATAGAAAGAGCAAGCGAAGATTCTTTTAAGAGGAAATCCCAAAGCCAGAGAAATAACAAAATTATACAATGAAGAGTTTGATCCTGG
>JAFRRR010000083.1 GCA_017428035.1 Bacteroidales bacterium
CGTCGAAAGGCTTCACGGAATAGTTTATGGACTTAAGGTGCGGAGTCTTGACTCCCGCCACCTTGACCACATCCAGCTCCACGCCGTCTATGGTTATCAGGCCCGGCTCAAACTCGTTCCAGAGAGAGGCCATATAGTCGTAGCTCTCCAGGGCCTTCTGGTATTCTCCAGAAAGCTCCTCGGCCCTCTCCTTGGCGTGCTTCACCTCTGCCCGCAGCGCACTCTCTTTATTTTTGAGGGTGGGCAGCGCGCGGGTGCGGATCTTCAGCTGGCGGCCGAGCTCCGTGAGCGACGTCTTGTTATATTGATATTTAATGGCCATTTGCCTACTCTTTCCAGTACTTTTCTGTCAAAGATTCCTTGATACCGGTCTCTGTCTTGGAGAAATATTTCCTGAAGAGGCCCCAGGCGGTGTCCAGCATCTCCTCTATGGAGATATTGACGTCTATCGCAAGCAGTTTCACAGAATATTCCTTGGCGTATTCCAGGCAACGCTTGTCGTAGTCGCTAAGGTCAAAACCGTTTTCCAGTTTGGTCTTGGCGTTGGCGGCATCGGCATAGAGACGCACGGCGGTGTTCATCACCGCACTGTGGTCCTCGCGGGTCTTCTTGTTCTGAACCAGCTGTTTCAGACGGGAAAGGCTGCGGAACGGGTCAATGATGACCTTTCCGGTGTCGGTGTCCATACGCAGGAACAGCTGGCCCTCTGTGATGTAACCGGTGTTGTCGGGGATGGCGTGGGTAATGTCACCGTCGTTGAGGGTTGTGACCGCAATGATGGTGATGGAACCGCCGTCGGGCAGCTGCACGGCCTTCTCGTAGATCTTGGCCAGGTCGGAATAGAGCGAACCGGGCATTGAGTCCTTTGAAGGAATCTGGTCCATACGGTTGGAGACGATGCACAGCGCATCGGCATACAGCGTCATATCGGTGAGCAGCACCAGCACTTTCTCGTGCTTGTCCACGGCAAAGTATTCGGCTGCGGTGAGCACCATATCGGGAATCAGCAGACGCTCTACAGGCGGCTGGTCGGTGGTGTTCACAAAGCTGATGATCTTGTTCAGCGCGCCGGCAGCTTCAAACGCCTGTTTGAAGTACAGATAGTCGTCGTTGCTCAGACCCATGCCGCCCAGAATGATCTTGTCCACATCGGCACGGAGGGCCACCTGCGCCATAACCTGGTTGTACGGCTGGTCAGGGTCGGCGAAGAACGGAATCTTCTGGCCCGACACCAGCGTGTTGTTAAGGTCGATGCCGGCGATGCCGGTAGGAATCAGCTGCGAAGGCTGCTCCCTCTTGTAGGGGTTCACGGATGGGCCTCCGATAAAACGCTTCTCACCCTCTACCCTGGGACCGCCGTCAATGGGGTCGCCGTAGGCGTTGAAGAAACGTCCGGAGAGTTCGTCGCTCACCTTGAGCGAGGGGGCCTCGCCAAAGAACTTGACCTCGGCATTGGTGGGAATACCCTCGGTGCCTGCAAACACCTGCAGGGTCACGGAGTCACCTTTGATTTTCACCACCTGCGCAAGGCGTCCGGCCACACTGGCCAGCTCGTCGTTGCTCACGCCCTCTGCGTGCAGCGAAACAGTCGCCTTGGTTATGGAATCCAACTGTATATATGTCCTTGCAAAAGCGTTATTTGTTGCCATTAGAAAGGATATTGTTTATTTGACTTAGATAACTTTCAAACTTCTCGCTCTTCCAGGGAGAATAGTTCATCTGGCGGAAGATGTTTATGATCTCCTTGAAGAACTTGCCGCACTCTTCAAACGACTCAAAGTCGAACTTCATATCGCACACTTCCAGCACTTTGGTGAGCATAAAGTCCTGACGTTCCATCAGGCACTGGCTGTCCACGGGATCGAAGGCGTCCTGCTGGAGAATCACAAAGTCTATGAGTTCAGACTTCCAGAAAGTCTCGTGATAGCTCAAAGGCACGCCGTCGTCTCCCAGAATGTTGATCTGCTCTGCCATCTCCTTGCCGCGGCGCACGATAACCTTAGCGCGCTGCACGTCGTTTACCCAGCCGGGGCGGACAGCCTTGTCCAGATAATCTATAATCTCGGGATACTCGAGGTATTTGGAGTAGGAGTCCAGCGGGTTCACCGCAGGGTAGCGCTTGCTGTCGGCGCGGGCCTGCTCCAGCGCGTAGAAGCAGCGGGCGGCCTTCTTGGTAGATTCGGTCACCGGCTCCTTGAGGTTACCGCCGGCGGGCGACACGGTGCCGATGAAGGTCACCGAACCGGTCTCGCCGTTGTTCAGCTTCACAATGCCAGCACGGGAATAGAAGTTGGATATGATGGCAGAGAGGTCCACGGGGAACGCATCGGCTCCAGGAAGCTCCTCCATACGGTTACTCATCTCGCGCAGCGCCTGTGCCCAGCGGGAAGTGGAGTCGGCCAGCAGCAGCACCTTCAGACCCATAGCACGGTAGTACTCGCAAATGGTCATCGCGGTGTAAACCGATGCCTCGCGGGCAGCCACGGGCATGTTGGATGTGTTGCAGATGATGGTGGTGCGCTCTATAAGCTTGCGGCCGGTGTTGGGGTCAATCAGTTCGGGGAACTCCTTGAAAATCTCCACCACCTCGTTGGCACGCTCGCCGCAGGCAGCCATCACAATGACCTCGGCGTCGCACTGACGGGCAATGGCGTGCTGAAGCACGGTCTTGCCGCAGCCGAACGGGCCCGGGATGAAGCCCGTACCGCCTTCTGCTATAGGATTGTAAGTATCTATGGTGCGGACGTGCGTCTCCATAATCTTGTAGGGACGCGGCTTCTCTTTATAACCGCCGATGGCCACCTTCACGGGCCATTTCTGCACCATTGTCACCTTCACTTCATTGCCCTTGGCATCGGTGAGGAGGGCGATGGTGTCATCTATCTTGTACTGACCGGCAGCGGCCACGCTCTTTACGGTATAAACACCCTTGAAAGAGAACGGAACCATAATTTTATGAGGCAGCCAGCCCTCTTTTACCTCACCCAGCCACGATGCGGCCTCCACCTTGTCGCCAGCCTTGGCGATGGGGGTGAAATCCCAAATCTTGTCGTGATCCAGGGGTGCGGTATACTCGCCCCTCTTCAGGAATACGTCTTCCATAGTGGCAAGGTTGTTCTGCAGGCCATCGTAGCTGCTGGAGAGCAGTCCGGGGCCCAGAACGGCCTCCAGCATATGCCCGTCAAACTCCACCTTGTCTCCCTGATGGAGGCCTCGGGTGCTCTCATACACCTGGGCAAACGCATTCTTGCCGCTGACCTTGATGACCTCTGCCATCAATTTGACGCCATTCAAATCTATGTAACAGATTTCATTCTCAGCCACGTGACCTTCATACTGTATGGTCACGAGGTTGGAGATAATACCCGTTACAACGCCGGTTGTCTTCATATATATCAGAATTCTATTTTGTTTTTATCGTATGTTTCGTCTATCTCCTGCACAAAATCGTCAAACAGCTTGCGGCCGGTAACCCGGTCGAGGCGGTTCCAGCGGGCAATGATGTGGAACTTGGCCAGGAAGGCCAGGATCACGTTGATGTTGAACACGTCCAGCATCACCAGATTCTCTATCTTGTCCCAAACCACATTGCACACGGCCTGCTCCCTTCTGAGTATGTCGGGAGTCACGAAAGCCTTGCGCAGAGCCTCTTTCTCTTCAAAGTCCTCCCCGCTCTCGCGGCGCTCCAGGAAGGCCACCTTCTCTGTGCGGAGCAGCCAGTCAAAAGCAAAGTACTCGCGGATGAACCGGTTGCCGCAGCGGCGGCACGAACGGTAGAAATCTTCTGTGAGATTTTCGTCCACGAAGCCCTGCTCCAGCCATTCCACAAGCCTGCGGTCTTCCTGGCTCAGGGAGAAAAAGATATTCTCCCGCACGAAATCGTAGTCAAAATCGTGCTTCTCGAAATCGAGAGCCAGATCGGGAAGGCTC